>NZ_QGMY01000005.1 GCF_003173355.1 Methanospirillum lacunae
TAATAGTACTGGCTCAAATGTTGCTGATCCAGTTCATACGTTCAATCGAAGCGGTCTTTATTCAGTCAATCTGACTGCCGGTAATAGTTGTGATAATTATTCTAGTGTATTTCACACAATTTCTGTTGAAAATGAACCTTGTCCAACGGTTGTAGCAAATTTCAGTTCAGATGTAAGTAGTGGTTATGCTCCGTTGACGGTGTCGTTTACGAATCGTTCAACCGGTGGGAACATAACCAGTTGGCAATGGGACTTTGGAGATGGTAGTAGTTACATAAACACTGCTAATGCCGTTCACATGTATACAACAAATGGGACGTATCTGGCAAATCTGACCGTGTGGAACCGTTGTGGATCTAGTGCAAGTATAAGTCATCCTGTTATAGTAATATCCACCCCTGCAAATGCTCCCACAATTACAAATATTACTCCATCAACAGGTGTGAATACGAGTTCAGTGAATATTACAGCCCTTATCGGATCTAATTTTGAATCTGGTGCCTCAGTGAACCTTACCCGAAATGGTTTTTCAAATATATCTGGTACCAATGTTTCCGTCATAAATTCAAAATTAATTACTTGTTCTCTTCCTATTGAAGGCGTGGTGCCAGGTAATTGGACCGTTGAAGTACAGAATCCGGATGGGCAAAGGGGTCTGTTGCTTCAAGGGTTTACCGTTACTCATGATTCTTGTCCTGATCTGATTGCATCGTATACTTCAAATATCAGTGAAGGGGCTGCTCCTTTGTCAGTTCTCTTTATTGATTCTTCAAATGGTGGAGTGATTAATTCACGAACCTGGAATTTTGGTGATGGAACTGAAAATGAAACCAATCATACAGTTATTCATACATTTACGAAAAATGGAACCTATTCAGTTTCTCTTCAAGCAAAGAATTCCTGTGGAAACAGTGGACAATTAAGTCATAAAATACAGGTTTCCCCAACATCTGTTCCTGTAAACTATTCAATTTCTGTATTGGCTGATACAGGGGGGGAGATCACTCCTTCCGGGGATGTGAAAGTTATATCGGGAGAGAATCAGGTGTTTAACATTAGTTCTCATTCAGGGTATTATATCTCGGATGTTCTTGTAGATGGAGTGAGTGTGGGAGCCGTTTCCAGTTATTTGTTTACAAATATTACTACAAATCATAGTATTCATGCAAAATTTGACATACATTCCGGGAATTATTCAATTATTGCAAGTGCCGGAAGTGGTGGTCTAATTAATCCATCAGGGGTTATTGTTGTTTCTTTTGGATCAGATCAAAAATTTACATTCAGTCCTGATGCTGGAAAGTTAATATCTGATATTTTGGTTGATAATATTAGTGTGGGTGCAGTAACATCCTATACCTTTACCAATGTAACTTCAAACCATTTGATATCCTCAAAATTCAATCAGATTCCAGGAAAATATGGAATCAATTCATCTTCAAATCAATGGGGAAAGATTATTCCAAGTGGGAACAATGCCTATCCTGAAAATTCAAATCAATCCTTTATTATGTTGGCAAAACCCGGTACCACATTGACAAATGTGACTGTGGATTCAATAGGAATAGGTCCCATCCGAAATTGGACTTTTACAAATCTAACTGAAGAACATTCAATTTTTTCTGAAGGAACTCCTATCCCAGGACAAATATTAGTGTCCTTTATCGCAACACCCCGGTGGGGACCTGTTCCTCTAGATGTACAGTTTAATAGTCGGTGTCTTGGTGATCCCACATCATTTTTCTGGCAATTTGGTGATGGGGGAACTAGTACAGAACCAAATCCAACTCACAGATATAATCTGTCAGGCGTTTATTCGGTCAATCTTCATGCTTCTAATCCAAAGAGTGGGGGGGTGGGGGTATGGAATAAGTACGTTACTGTTACTGATAGTATAATTCCGGAACCTACAGCGACCCCGGTACCTGAAAGAATAACTCCAATGTTTCAGTTTTCACCCACAAATGGGACAACACCTCTTTCTGTCAGTTTTACTGATATGAGTTCAGGATACCCTACTTCCTGGTTATGGGATTTTGGTGATGGTTCCACATCAGAGGATCAAAATCCTGTTCACAAGTATACGACCACAGGATCTTATTCAGTTATGTTACAGGCACAAAATAGTGATTATAGTGGAACTGTTACGATCTCTGGTGCAATAACCGTCAGGTAAGTAATTTGTATTTTATTTCATACATCTTTTGTTTTAATTTATAGTGAGGTTTCCTTTCTATTTTTACAGCTTATCAATATCTGAAACGCAGAGGAATATTAGTTTAATTATCTTGAATATCTCACATCTTAACCTGTTCGATCCAGGATTTTTTGCATTTATTTATGATGGTAGGTGAGATTTTGGATTTATAGTGAAGGATATCAGATCTATAAAATTATTCTAGACTTAATATATATGTCTGATTTGTTTTCTATATCAGCCGTTATATTTTTAATGTTATAATAAAAATACCCCTATAGTTATTGAGGGATGTTATGCGTTCATTAGGGATGGGTATTATAATTCTTGGAATTCTGCTTTTGCCGGCTCTTGTATTAGCAGGTTCTGTTGAAATTTCTCCTGATTATCTGTTTAAAGATATGCCGGTAACAATCAGTTATCCTGCGTTTTCTAGCGGAGATCAAATTCTGGTTGGATTTGATGCTGGATTTACCCCAGAGACAACTGGGATGCAGGGACTGACTGCAAGTAGTATTGAAGTACCCTTCTCACTAAGTCCCGGCACAATCGCTTCTGTTGAAGGTATTCTCTTTAATAATTCCACGCAGTCATTTATATCTGACACGAATGAGACGGTTAATGCTGGAACGTATGGTGTAAGGGTGTTGAAAGCAGTCAGTACCACTGGAACGTCACTTAACCTTTCATGGATGCTTGGAGGTTACTCATCTGGAAGTGTATCTGCAGGTCAGATTATCTTTGTTCCTTCTTTTTCTCCCAAAGCAGGATTACTTAATATTACAACTAAGTTTGGAAGTGTTACGAAAAGTAAATTAATTCCTTATAATCTGAGTGTTGCTGCACCTGCTATCTCATCAAATAATATATCTCTAATTACAGGACAGAGTGGATATGGCAATGTTACAATAACGGGCCTTACAACTGGTCTATCTCTGTACAATATTACACTCAAACTGGGTACCAGTATCGTTGGCAATTTTACAAATGTTACAACTCCAAATGGAGTTACACTAGTATCAAACTCCACATTGCCAGCATCTGTCGTTACAGTAAACGCTACTACTTCTATGACTGGGGATGTAACTATCGCAAAGGCATTAAATTTGACATATAAGGGACTTGTTGCCGGTTCATCTCCAATCAATGTAACCATCAATAGTATGAAAGATGTAAATGGGACTGATATTAATGCGGTTCAGGTAACAAATGGAACATTTACTGTTACTTCTCCCCCTTTGCCCGGGGCTGAGTTTACCGGAACCCCGACAACAGGAATCATACCTTTTAATGTTTCATTCCTGTATACCTCGCCGGACAGTCCAATTGGGTTTAACTGGAGTTTCGATGATGGCACTATGAATAATACCCAAACAGATCCAACTCACACATACTGGGTATCAGGTTCTCACGATGTTACATTGACTGTTCTGGGTGCCACTGATAATAATACCAATGTAAAACATGATTACATTAAGGCCAGGCAGGTCCCAGTGTGGTTTATGGGTAATGTTACTTCGGGTAAAGCATCACTTTCTGTAAGTTTTAATGGTAGTTCTATCAGTCCGATGCAATCCTGGGTCTATTACTTTGGGGATGGTGGAGTAGGTTATGAGCAGAATATGACCCATAGATACAATACAGCTGGAGTGTACACAGTTCGGGCAGAGGCGATGATAGGTAATGCACGTAACAGTGCGGTAAGAAACCAGTATATTTCTGTGACTTAATTAATCATAAGAAATTTATTTTCATATGTAGATCTGATATTTAAGTGTTTATTTTCTTTTGATTTTCCATTTTTGGTGATAAACCATAATAATATCAATCTACTTATTTTTAAGTTATCAAATATTTACGGGGGTTAATGTTTGAGGCAATTTATAATTATTTAAGTTGTTATGCAGGCATACGTAGTCCTTTTATTTAACTGTTAGAAATTGCCTGAATTCATGAATGTTAAGGTTATATTCTGTCATGTTTTTGACTAAACATATATCCTTTGATTATTCATTAGGTTATTTTAAAATCTATGATAATTAGGAATATATCTTTTAATTTTTGTGTTGGGTAATTAAATACGAACATTAATATTAAATGAATGATAAAACCCCACCATACATATATCCCAGATAGGACTCACATTTCAGGGGCTTATCTGATGGGATGCATTAGTTTTGATGTGGGGTTGCTATATGACTACTATTTCGATTTGTTTTATTCGGTGAAATAATGAAAAATTCTGGTGGGAAGAGAAGTGGAGGTCTTTTTCTTGCAAAGGTCTTTAGCTGTATTGTGTGTATAATCTGCTTTTCAGGTGTGGTATTTGGTGAGGATATCTATGCCCGTTTTGCAGCCGTTCCTGACTCTGGTCCAGCTCCTCTTAATGTTACCTTTGTTGATCAGTCTGAAGGGAATCCAACATACTATCGCTGGGATTTGGATGGGAATGGAACATGGGATCCAGATGCTTCAGACAACCGGAATCCCTCGCATACCTATACTACGCCCGGTATGTACGATGTCTGCATGACGGTCTGGAATGGAACATTAGTGACTAGTAATAGTACTGGAACGATACGAGTTTATGAGTCGGTGAAAGGAAATTTAAGTGCTAACTTTGCAGCTTCACCAAGGTCTGGTTATCCACCATTAAATGTATCCTTTATTGATCAGTCTTCAAGTGCTTTGAATTGGACCTGGATATTTGATATTAACAGTTCTTCTACTTTAGATTCTGAAATGCATTTGCAGAATCCTGTACACACCTATACAAATCCGGGGTGGTATACGGTGATGTTGAATGTTAGTGATAACTATTCTGCTGATAAGGGAAGACTTTCATCATTGTCTCAGGAGAATTTTATTCATGTTCTTCCCATTCCAAAGCCGCAACCTGATTTTGTAGCATCACCTCAATCAGGGACAAGTAATTTGACAGTAACCTTTACAGATCTGACCCCAATAACCAGTGAATTCTTTGGAAACCTTTCTCCTGATTTGTGGCAATATTCATATGATTGGGATTTTGGTGATGATTCTCTTAACTCAAGCGAAAAAAATCCAGTTCACACGTACACTAAAAAAGGACTTTTTAATGTTTCTGTTGGTGTGACAGGTCCTGGTGGAATGACTCTGATAAGTAAAAATGGATATATTGCAGTTGATACTCCCCCTGCACCTCTTGCTGATTTTACCGTTTCACCTTCTAATGGTACTGTTCCCCTAACTGTTAACTTCATTGGTCTAGCTGAAGGAACCGGTCATCTCACATATCTGTGGAATTTCGGAGACAACTCTACCATCGTTTCCGGACGTAATCCAGTTCATGTCTACTCAAATCCAGGTTCATATAATGTCTCACTAGAGGTGAGTGATGGTTCAAAAACAGGTTCAGTAATTAGAAATAACAGTGTCATCGCCCGTGAACCTGCTCCTCTCTCTGCGATGTTCACGGCAACTCCCAGGAATGGTACAGCTCCCCTGCAGGTCTCCTTTATTGATCAATCCTATAGTGAAACACCATTAACTTACAATTGGTCTTTCGGTGATGGTTCACTAATTAACCATGATAAAAACCCGGTCCATATTTATACCCAGGAAGGGGTGTATGGCGTCTCGCTTCAGGTTAAAGGAGGGAACACCTCGAACGTGATAAACCAGAGTAATTTCATTACTGTGGAGAAACCAGCTCTGCATAAGGCCGATTTTACTGCGGTTCCGGTTGAAGGGCCTGTACCCCTCATCGTTTCATTTGTTGATCAATCAACAGGAACAGGGCCGTTTACGTATTTGTGGGACTTTGGTGATGGATCAGGACAAGTAACTGATAAGAATCCTAGCCATACCTATGAAATTCCTGGTTTGTATACAGTTAATGAAACCGTAAACAGTTCGGCTGGTTCAATACTTGTCTCAAAGGAGAGGTTAGTGAATGCAACAACAGCTATTGAATCACGGCCAGTCTATGCCAATTTTAGCGCAATTTCAACCAGGGGAGTGGCTCCGTTTAATGTGCAGTTTATGGATCTGTCCTCCGGACCAGTTGCAGCATGGAAATGGACATTTGGTGATGGGAGTTCTGTTACAGAACAGGGACCCAATCACACGTATGTAAAACCTGGTGTTTATGATGTCAGCCTAGATGTCTTTAACAAGTCCGGAGTATCCAATACCATAACAAGTTCGAAATTTATTACTGCATTGAGTCCTGCTGTAACAACAAAAATTACTCTGGTGTACGCTGATCTTTCAAACAAGAAAAAGATTCAGTTTTTTGATAATTCCGAAGGCGTTGGTATAAACAGTTGGATATGGGACTTTGGTGATGGATCTGATGAATCAGAAATTCAAAATCCGTTCCATGAATTCGCTACTAGTGGAACCTTCCCGATCAAGTTGACAATTTCCAACGGCTATGCTTCTGATAGCAATACATTTTATGTAAAAATCAAATAACGTAATTTTCTCTTTTTTTACTCAGAACAAATTTTTCCGGATTCCAATGGAAAAATTTATATTTGAATTATTATAAATACAATGTCTATTATTCGGAATTGTGGGGTTAAACTGACTTCAGGTTCTGCATCGCTTTAAAATTAAAATTTGGAGTAATATCCGGGTTTTAATGAAGAGAGGCGGGGAGCAGGGTGATCAAAGTTTTCCCGTTCGGATGGTGTTATGAAATGTTGTCAGGATGGTTTAATATGGGGAAATACATGAGATTGGGAGTTATCTCAATCATACTATTATGCATGCTGGCTGGTCTGGCATCAGCATCAGTAGCAATTGCCGGGCCTACTACGGTCACCCGCGGTGGTGTGAGTGATGGGCAACCAAATGTGGATGGCTTTTTCAATCTCTCAATAAGTGGGAATGATTCTGCTAGTGTTCCAATGCATCTCGGGTTGGTTGTCATTCCGCAGACGATGACAGGAGATATCTGTGATCGTCCACCATATCTGATTAATAATTCTATTGTTGGAGATACTCTTGTTCTTGGTGATGATGCGAAAATATGGCCTGAAGACTATAGTAATCCATATTATTTTAGCAAGGTATCACCAAATGGAGTCGATAGTCCATCTGTAGGACCTTGGACAGTGCCTTGGAATGGAACTCATTACTATGGTGCGATAAATACGAACAACACCACCGTCATGGTTGGGACTCTCTATCCTGATGATGGTACTAATGAATTTGTATCATCCAGCTTGAAGCCTGGAAGTTATACCTACCATTTACAATCTGATTTCAAACAGAGTGTCCCTGGAAGCGATTCACAGGACTTCAATGTGACGGTAACCTATGGTGCTGTTACTGCTGGAGCATACAACTTTACATCCTGGAGTCAGGGCTCATTAGTTCCGATTTCTACTATTCAGTCAGGTCACACGGTTATGCTTCAGGGAACTAACACTGATACTAAAACCACATACCTATGGGTAGGGGGCGAAGGTCTTCCGAAGTGTGGTCAGTTCTTAGGTGCGTTAACTGTAGAGCCCCAGCCCACAGACAATAAAGGTGCATTCATGAATGGAACCTGGTATTATCAGTGGGAAGCCCCCTGTACCGGTGGAAATTACACCGTTTATGCTTCTAGCGTAAATTCATCTGATGTTGTTCCGCGTCTCAAAAATAAGTATGCACTTGAAAGTTGCAGTGCAAGTTGCAGCGAAGGAGGTATCTGTGGATTATATAACTGTCCTACCTGTGGACCTACACCTGCAACAATTTCAATAAAAGTAACCGAACCTGAATTTAACTTTACAGTTCCAGAGATCGTGGATCGATGTTGTTGTGCAGCTTTCCCTTGTGGTGCAACCGATCCTATGACCTCAATAAACCTGACCGGTTATACCGGAACACCACAACAGCCAGTTAGAGTCTGGTTATTTGGTAACAGTTGGATGGGGTCAGCCCCGTACCTGGTGAGTAATTTCACTTCAGGAGTTGATTCACAAGGAACATTTGATCTGGATGTCAGGACATTATTCTCTACAAATGGGAATCACATACCCTTCTGTGAGTTAGATGCAGGTGAATACAACCTTGTTATTCAGATACCTGGATGTAACTCGTCAGCAATTGATGTAGGTCCTTCATATATCTCTAAGGATTTAGTTGGATACAAAGCGTATCAGGCGTTAATTACTAAACTAAATGACAGGGGTCAGGCTCTCTGCCCGGTATGTCCGAAGGTTACTGACAAATATGTCACACTAAAGTTTACCATCAGAGACATCTGTAATGGTGGTTCCGCTGATTTTAATGGAACTCCAACTTCAGGTCTTGTAAAACTCCCGGTTCAGTTCACTGATTTATCCACTTTTATGGGTACATCCTGGTCATGGGACTTTGGTGATAATGCAACCTCAAATGAAACTAATCCTCTCCATGTTTATACAACACCGGGCAATTACACGGTAACTCTGAAGGTTTCCAACGGGACAATCACCAAGGAGCAAAAGAAGTTTGACTATATCAAAGTCAGTGAAGTCCCTTCAAAGTACTTCGAGCCTGTAGCAAACTTCACCTATTCAATCACCCATGATACAACTGGAGAAGTTCAGTTTATCGATCAGTCATTTGGCTCAACGCCACTGACCTACTCTTGGAACTTTGGAGATAACTCAACCAGTACCAACGTTAGTCCTTTCCACCAGTTCTTTGCCCTGGGTATCTATTCCGTCACACTTACTGTGACTGATACCCATGGAAAGGTAAGCAACATCACACAGCAGATCAACGTCAATGCAGTTCCGATCTATAGTTCACCGGTTGCGAACTTTACCTATGTTCCAAAGAATGTAGATCCGATGACCATCCAGTTCATTGATCAGTCGTTCAGCTCCACTGATCTCTGGTATCTCTGGAACTTTGGTGACGGGACAAACAGTACTGATAAGGTTCCGGCACACACCTACACTACAGCAGCGACGTACAATGTCTCTCTGACGGTAACTGATCAGTATGACAATGCCTCGACTGCTTCACAGTCGATTCAGGTTCCGGTGACACCAGGTGGCCTGCCAAACATCGACTTTACAGCCGATATCACAAGTGGACAGTACCCGTTAACCGTGCAGTTCCTTGATAACACCACGACTACATGGGCCGACTCCTGGCAATGGAACTTTGGCGATGGTGCAGTGTCCTCACTCCGTAGTCCTTCTCACACCTACACCACTCCAGGTCAATACACCGTTACCCTCAGGGCGGCGAATGTCAATGGTGAAGGGAATGAGATGACTAAGGAGAACTATATAATAGTTCAGAATCATCCACCGGTTATCGCTGCAACAGCAGACCCGATGAGTGGTAACTTCCCGCTTAAGGTAGAATTCACTGCAAATGCAACCGTTAATAACAAGACTGTTGAGCAATCCGCTCCTTTGATCAAGACTTGGATCTGGGAGTTTGGAGACTCTAGCACGACTTCAGAGCAGAACCCGACCCATGTCTATGAGACTCCGGGTAACTACAATGTAACTGTCCTCTGCCAGCTTGTTGATGGAGTAAGTTCGCAGATTGATGTAGGAACAATCAAAGTAGGGCCTCAACCTTATGCAAACTTCTATTGGGATTATCTGGATAAGGATGAGACCTGCTGTTACCTGGTAAAGTTCACCGACACATCAGTTGGGGCAGCCTCTTGGAACTGGGACTTTGGCGATGGTCTGACTTCCATCGAGCAGAATCCAACCCACCGGTTCAAGGAAGTTGGTTCATATAATGTCACTCTGACCATCAAGGATAGCAGTAGTGCAACCAGCATTATGACTAAGACTGTTCAGATCACTTCCGGGTATACTACTCCTACCCCAACCCCGACTCCAACACCGGTGCCGGGACAGGTGATTGCAGACTTTACCTCGAAGGCCACAGCAACACGAACAATAGCATTTACTGATGTTTCAACCGGAGAAATCAATGGTTCAACAACCTGGAGCTGGAGCTTCGGAGATGGAACCATCGCTTCTATTCAGAATCCGATTCATCTCTATCCGACTGATGGTCAGTACACAGTTGTTCTGACAGTTTCAAACGGCCAATTCAGTGATTCTGAATCCAAGACCATTGGTGTCAGATAATTCTGAATTCTCATATTCTTTTTTAATATTGTAATCCTGACTGCGCACCAGCATTTTTCAGCCCGCAGCAAGGCGTTTTTTTTAGGTAGAAAAATCCGCGATCTTATTTAGGTGGCTGCCTGATTCTGATCCTCTCTTGATAGAGAATGAATACATGCGCTGGAACTTTGGATATTCTGGTAAAATAAAACCGTCATAACACTTCTGAAAAATTAATTTATCTAAATTTTGAAATATTTTTCTATCAGGTTAAACCGATCCCTTTCTATCTCCGCTTGATGGAATATTAATCGGAGACCTGACTCGTATAGGAAAAAAACAGGTTATCCTGGATACTTATGGAAATATTTATATTAGAAATAATATATAGGATTTTTATTATCTACGAATGGGGGTCGAATACGTCACTGAACTTTCCATGATAGGTATTATCAGCAAAACCTGATTCCTCTGTGTTTCAGGGCGACGGCAGATAATGAAACCCGGTGCTGTATCTTGCCTTTGGTCGGCATTCGGGCTGAGTGAATGGGGGTTAGCTGTGAACTAGGGTTCACCCGTTCATGGATGTGATCATGACTCGATGTGATTTGGGGTGTATGCGATGAGAGAAAAATTATTGATTGCCATGCTCCTGGCAGGATGCCTCCTGATGGCCCTTGTGCCCGGAGTCTCGGCTCAGACGTTCAATAACATCGACCAGAATGTCGTCATTAAAGAGGTCCTTCAGGGACACACGATATTCTTCGGTGAAGAACATGTGGATGTGAGTGACTGCATGAACTATAACGGGACAGTCTTCCCGTATGCTGTTGCACTCAATGTGGTACGAAACGTTACTGATGCCATAAAGATTGAAAATCCGAAAGACTTTACGCTGCCGACTGACAAGCCGGAGAACGACTGGTATCTCTCTCCTGATGGAGTAGTACCATTCTATGCAGCTGATGGGTCTGCAGTCAAGGCATTTACCTCACAGGAGCCATCTCTCAAGTTCCATATCTGGAATGCAGATACGGACATGAAAGTTGAGAATGTTACCTATCGTGGAAATGTTGCCAGATTCAAGTATGATGTCGAGACAAACCTTGATGACATAACAACCCGTCTGGATTACCCGAACGTCGGGTATTATATCAACATGTCCGTGATTGCTCCTGATGGTGAACAGCTTCTTCAACTGATGACCCTTGATACCCGTAGTGGAATTTCCAAGTACCTCCCGTTGACTGGTCTGAATGTAAACCCATCAGCAGGATGGATTTGGCCTGATAACACTCAGCCGGGTGGATCAATTGGCTGGTGGACTGGATGGCGTATTGCTGACACGGGACAAGAGTCTGATTACAGGTATGGACTTGGCACTTACTCGGTCGTAGCCCTCTGTAACGTAAATAACATGTTCAAGAATCACCAGGTATCGACGTTTACCTGGCAGGAGAACACTCTTACACTTCAGGCCCGGCCACTGAGTATAACCAGCACCAGCCCGTCTGGTCGCGATAAATCTTTCACCGCAACAATAACCGGCCTCCCCAACACTGCGTATCAGATCTTCATCTATGACCAGTGCCCAACCAAACTGACCGGCAAGATCTGTGATCGGCCCCCATTTATTTCCGGAGATCGGACACAGCTTGCTACAAGCGGTATTGTTCTAGATCCTGATGGTGGAGCATATACAACCGGCCTTAAGTACGTGGTTGACTGTTGCACTCAAAATACCACAATCAGACAATTAGTCCCCTCTGGAGATGCCTTCCCATCAAAGGGTAATGCAGTTCTTGAATCAGGGACCCGGTATTATGCAAATGTTACGACTGGCCCACAGGGAACTGCAACTGTTCCATTCTGGGTAGACACAACAGTAAACGCTAGCACCTATACCATTCAGGTTCAGGATATCAACTATCAGCAGAAGGCTGATACCACTGTGACTGTCTCCAAAGGAGCAATCAGTGCATCAGCAATGACTGTCAATGGATCTGTCTCAAGTTCCTTCTTTGTAGGAGATGAGATCCGGATAGAAGGAACCAACACAGACAGTAACATGACGTATATCTGGCTTACTGGTCCTGGTCTGGATCCCTGTGGAGTTAACCTCTATGATCCGACATCCTTCAATCCAGTAAGCGCTGTGGTGTTTGACTCCAAGAATGGACAGACAAATTATTGGCGTATCGATCCTAACTGGGTTACCAACAATACACCACTCGGACCGGGAGAATATACAATCTGGGTCGCAAGTGTAAATGCAGATGGACGGTTCTGCACCTGTAATGGTAACTCTTCAGGCTCCTGCTCTATTGGTGGATGCCTTGGAGTGGCCTGTGAGCGTGGAGTCTGTGAACTGCAGAAATGTCCGGAATGTGGTGTCATCACATCCATCCCAATCACCCTGGTCAAACCAGATCTGACCGCAGAAGTGAACGATGTAACCCGCTGCTGCTGCCCGGGTTATCCATGTGGAACCCTTGGTGGCACTGAAGAGATCTTACTGAAAGGGCAGTCTGGTGGAAACAGCTGCAAGCAACTTCAGGTATGGCTCTTTGGGCAGAGCCAGTTTGGCACCAAGAATTACCTGCTTGCCACCACTCCACTCTACTGTGATTCAACATATTCCTTTGAACTGAATAAGGGACTGTTACAGGCGAATGGTATTGATCTCTGTCAACTGACACCTGGAACCTACGATCTGGTAGTTCAGGCTCCTGGAAACAATGGCATGTTCAATATCAGACTCGGCAATACCGAAACAAACGGTGATCGGTATGTGCTTACAACTATGCCTACACCAGACAGCAGAGCCTTCCAGATTGAAGGAAAGAATGCTCTCTATGGACGTGTTGCCCTTAAGTCACTCCTTGACACCCTGAATCAGCCTGGTGTTGACGATATCTACGTCCACACCCAGTTCAATCTGTCAGAAAAGAAGTGTGAAGGGAATTATGATTTCTCTGCTGATCGGACCGAAGGGAACTCCCCACTTACCGTTCAGTTCAATGATACATCCTACAAGCCAGGAGTTGCCTGGGCATGGTCAAGCAACGGTGTTCTCTTCTCTAACGAGCAGAAACCGAAGTATGTCTTTACCACTCCTGGAAAATACACCATTAAGTTTGATGTTACTGATGATACAGGGGCTGTCAAATCAGTAGTGAAAGAGAGTTACATAAATGTTCTCTCATCTCCAAGTGCTGATTTCGTATACTACCCACAGTCTCCTGCAATTAACCAGGTAGTAAACTTCACAGATCAGTCAACTGGCAGCCCAACATCCTGGATGTGGAATTTTGGTGATGGAAGCACATCTTCACTCCAGTCTCCTGGTCATGCATATGCTTCAGCTGGAGTGTACAATGTATCGCTTGAGATCAGTACCCCATTCGGAATTGGAACACCTGTCACAAAGCAGATAACAGTAGTTCATGACAAGCCTGCTGCCGACTTTGTCGGGACTCCGACGGAATCTTCGTACTATCCCGCAAGTGTGACCTTCACAGATCTTTCCACCGGTGTTGTAACTGCCTGGAACTGGCAGTTTATCACAGAAGGAAAAGTAGTTGCAACATCTACTGAAAAGAATCCGAAGATTACCTTCAACAATCCTGGTGTATACACAGTAACACTTACCATCACGAATAATGGTGGAACCAGCACTGTTACAAAGAAGGATTACATTACCATCGGAACAGGCAGTTACATCTATCTCAAGCCAGGTTACAACCACGTGTCAGTTCCACGTGAGGTTACCAGCAGTTACAACACCTTAAGTAAGCTCTTTGCAGGTGTTGACAATGCAAGTGTGCCATATGCAATCTATGGTGCAGACAACGGCATGACCAACTGGACCAATGTGAGTGGTGATTACGAAGTAATTCCACAGGTTGCATATCGTGTCTACTCAACAGCGAATGTGACAATTCAGCCTGCTTACATTGCGAACAAGACCTACTCACGTAATCTTTCTGAAGGGTGGGAAGGCATTGGTATCATGGCAATGCAGCCAACTCCAGCCAATGTAGCACTTTCCAGCATAGGAGAGAAGTGGGACAAGGTACTGGCCTTTAACCCGACAACCCAGCGTTGGGAATACCCGATTATCAGGGGTGTCGATGATGACAAGACCATGGATCCGACTGTCGGATATCTTATCCAGATGAATTCGGATGCCGTGCTTACTGGTGAGGCATAAGATGACATCCATACTCAGACGAATTATGATCTGTGCCCTCCTCCTCCTGGTTATCGGGGGGGGAATGGCAGTATCTGCAGAGGAGATAAAGCAGGTACTCCCTGAGTTCCTTACCGGAACTGTATATGTCGGGACTGCTACAGCATCTCCAGGTCTTGTTGTTTCTGCAGATATCAAAGGAGTAGATGCTGGAACAGCGACAGTTATGTCGAAGGGAATTTATGGTAATGATACCATCCCGATGATGGTCCAGTCTGGTGCCAACGAGTCTCTTCGTGGATCAACTGTTACCTTCTGGCTCAATGGAGTTCAGGCAGAAGAGACTACCACCTATGAACCAGGTATCACTCTTCCGCTTGATTTACATTTTCCAAATGCAGCCCTTAATGCGTTAAACGTTATTCCTCAGGGTGGGGATGTATTCCTTGGAGAAGAAGGCCTTGATGTTTCACTCTTCTTAAATGATGGGGATACTATTGCCTGGTTCAGTTCCACCTCTGATAAAGCCCTTACAGAACCTTCAGCAACAGTCACTGTCGATTATGCAAAAAGTTTCTTTATTGATCCATCTCAGTTCACTGGCAAACTTGGATACTGGTGGATTTGGAGTGGTTCCAAAGCCAAACAGGTTGCCTTCATTGTAAAGGATCCAACTGTTGGAATGCGTATCTGGAATCAGAATGAGGATCAGGATATTGCCAATGACGGTAGCAAGATTACTGCCGGCAACATGGTGAACTTCCGTATTGATTCGAACCTGTACTCCGCCATCACTCAACGTGGTGCAAACCTTTCAGACTCACAAAAGGGCATCATTAACATTGTTGGTTCATCAAATACGACCCAGGTTACCTACCAGACCCTTCAGGGAACTCTGGCAAATGTATCTGGTCAGGATATTTCACTCAGGAAACTTGTAGTTGATAAAAACCCCTGGTTCTGGCCAAAGAACGACAAGACAACATCTGGTTGGAACACCGGGGCACGTGCAACCGATGAATCTCGCCTCTATCCGAATGGTGAATACAAGTTCTATGCAGAAGTAAACCTGAACAACATCAAGAAGAATTATTCAGGCACGCCAATCGGTCACTCTGTTTCATCCACTATCAGTGCAACACTTGTTGACGAGAGCATCGAGGTCGCAATCAACTCGACCACTATCACCCGTGGACACTCATTCTATGTCACAATAGGAGGAAAACCGGGCAAGAAGTACATCATCTCGATCATGGAATGCCCGAACAGTACCACGAGTGTTACTGACTGTGGCGACCTGAAGATGAGTGGTGCAGCCTGTGAGCGCCCGCCGATGATTGAGCCAAATCAGTCTGGCGTTGCGAACGGTAAGATTGTCTTTGATCCTGAAGCCGGAGCATTCACCATTGGTAACACCGCACTTGCTCCTGACTGCTGTGGCAGAGCCAAGATCATCAGGGACACTGTGCCAACTGATGATAAGCCAAATGCAAAGGATGTACTCTACAACGGTGTGTATTACTATGCAGAGGTAACCACTGACGGAGACAACGATCCATCACCAGGATATAGAACCGTTCAGTTCAATGCAGGTGCTGATATTGCACCAGACCGAACCTATCGTATCCATGTGCAGAATGTGGACTCTGATCCAAGTAAGGTTCTTACTGGAGACAATCTGATCACAGTCAACAAGGGTGCCATCACTATGAGCATCAACGGTACTGCTCCGTTCTACCTTGGTGACTCGATTACTCTGTCAGGAACCAACACCGATTCGACTTATGTCTATCTCTTCATGACCGGGTCCAACTGCCAGAACAAGTGTGGTAATGATCTACTCTACATCAAGAAGGCAGACGCAGCCAACAGTGTCGTTCAGCCATTCCTTGACTCGATCAACTATGGTTGTATTCAGGAAGCGGAGCAGTTTACAGCGATTAAGGTCCCGGTTAATTCCGATGGAACCTGGAAGTATGTCTGGAAGACGGCTAACGTCCCGATTAACCCGGGAACGTACACCATATATGCATCCAGCCTTCCGGTCAACGCCTGCTGTGTAGAGTGTGCATGCACTGCAGTGACAACTGCTGATATCACGCTTGATGAACCGTGCTTTGCAGGAACAATCACACCAAAGGTAATTACAAAACCGATCGAGTGCTGTGCAAGCGGGTGCAAAGCAACATCACTTGATGAGGTGTTGCTCGAAGGATCAGCATGTGGGTTCCCACACACCAGTAGTGGCAATAACACTACTAGTGAACTGAACATGTGGATCTTTGGTGAAAACAAGGTTGGTAACGACAAGTACGTCAACGCCAAGATTCCGGTTTACAATGATGACACCTTCAAGGTCAACCTGCTGAACTACGTCCAGTTCTGTGATCTCAAACCAGGTCAGTACACCGTTATACTCCAGCACCCGATGTACAACCACAAGTTTGACCTCCTGAAAGAGACTGATGTCAGGTCACCAATTGATCCCAACCAGATCTGGATGGTTACCTCCTATCCAGTTGAGTGGAGCAAACTCTTCCCACTCGATGGTCCCGGATACTACCAGGGAAGTCAGGCTGTTAGCGAGATCAAGAAGTACGATGAACAGAATCTGATCGATGATCAGTTCCTCTACCTCAACTTCACTCTCGTTGACAACAGAGTCCCGACTGCTGCATTCATCGGAACCCCGACATCAGGGAACAAACCACTTGAAGTCCAGTTCACTGACAAGTCAACCGGAGACGATCTGACCTCATGGAGCTGGGACTTTGGTGACAAGACCACTTCCACAGATCAGAACCCGAAGCACACCTATAGTGAGGCTGGCAAGTACTCAGTCACACTCACCGTGATGAACAACAACGGTGACAAAGATGCGGTAACGACCACCGATTATATCACTGTTAAGGATTCGAGTATCAATGCAGACTTCTCTGCTGCCCCCACATCAGGGGCAGCACCTTTGAAGGTCCAGTTCACCGATAAGACAACCGGCTCTCCAAGCAACTGGTTCTGGGACTTTGGTGATGGTTCAACCTCAACTGGTGTTCAAAATCCAGCCCACACGTATCAGTTTGGAGGCAAGTACACTGTCACTCTTACTGCAACGCTTGGTGACGAGGTAGATCGCGAGGTCAAGAAGGATTACATCCAGGTTGCTGGCGGAGTTCAACCAACTCTGACACCAGCCCCGATTGATCCAACCAACATCACCCTCTACAGTGGATGGAACTTTGTTTCAGTGGCCCGGACTCTCTCAGATTCAGCAAGTAATGCCAGCGATGTGTTCGGTAGAGTTCCAACCGGCGGACACGCAATCTGGAGTTATGAACCATCGAGCCAGTACTGGGATCAGGTTCTCACAAGCACCAAGATTGAGCCTCTCTATGGATACTGGGTCTACTCAGTGTCACCAACCACAATCAACCTGACATTTAAGAACAACGTGGTTCAGACTCCGCCAACAAGAAGTCTCCCTTCCGGTTGGGCAGCGATAGGATTTACCGGCGCAACTCCGTCAACTGCTAAAGATACCCTCAGTTCGGTTAAGAGCTCATGGATCTATGCCCGTGGATTTGATAACCAGCGGCAGCAGTGGGAACAGACCATGGTCAATGGTGGCCAGGGTGAGAACACTTATCTCTATCCATCGAAGGGATACTGGCTCTATATGGAGACTCCCGGTACCCTTGCTGCCATCGGTGTGTGAGAAAAATGTCAGCAGTATCTGTAGCCTCACGGGCAGGCCTGGCTACAATACTCCTTTTTTCCCTGATAACAATTGCATTAGCCGGTGCTCCGGCACTTCCGTGTGAATTCTACGGAACGGTAACTATCGGGGGTAGTCCTGCCCCTGTGGGAACTATTGTTGTAGCAAAATTGGGAGACCAGGAGCGTGGCCAGTTTGTTCTTGAAAAAGATGGGACCCTTGGAGGGTCTGGCACTTTTGACAAGCGTCTTAAAGTAGTTGCTGAAGATTCTGATCTTTCCGGGGGAACTCCGAAAGTATCATTCTGGATTGATGGCCAGAAAGCATCACCTGAAGCGTCATTTGTTCCAGGAACAAGCAACGAAGTAACATTATCACTTGGAGGAGATTCTGCAAGTGCTAAGGTCATTGAACCTTCTGCATCTCCAGCTCCCACATCCGTAGCAAAACCTGTTCAGCAATCATCTGAACCAACAGTTAAGGTGACTGCTGTTCCGATTCCACTTTCGCCCTCACCAGATCCATCGATTCCTGTAATGCCTTTACCGGAAAGGCAGCTAGTAACTCCTGTTGAAATATCAGCAGATTTCGGTTCTGACATTCAGTCTGGATCAGCTCCACTCACAGTTCACTTCAAAGACCGTTCATCTGGTCAACCGACGATGTGGTCATGGGACTTTGGAGATGGACAAAGTGATATGATTGCTGATCCCGTTCACACTTACGATAAGGAGGGAACGTACACTGTCACCCTTACTGTATCTTCACAGAGTGGTGGAACTGATACCGAGACAAAATCAGGATTTATCACTGTTGTCAAACCGGGCAAATTAGTAGCAGATTTTACCGCTGATCCGACAACCGGTAAGTCTCCACTCATGGTTCATTTCAGAGACACATCAAGTGGTATGCCTGGTTCATGGAAATGGGACTTCGGGGACGGACAGACAGATACGCAGAAGGATCCTGTTCATCAGTATGATCTGCCGGGAACGTATACTGTCTCGCTCATGGTGAAGGATGGGCATGGTGCTGAAAGTACCAAGCAGAAAGATGCATTCATTACAGTTTTAGTTCCTGGTGGACTCGAAGCTGACTTCTCAGCTGAACCAATAAATGGTGTTGCGCCACTCAATGTGAGGTTTACTGATAAATCACAAGGTTCACCCACTCTCTGGTCATGGGATTTCGGGGATGGGAAGTCAGATCTGGTAGCAAATCCCGTTCATGTCTTTGACAATCCGGGTAACTATACTGTTACCTTAACAGTCACCAACCAGGAAGGTGCAATCTCCACCAAAGTACTCAAAGAGTACGTAAAGGCAATGGTGGAACCAACCCCGGTTCCCACGTTGACTGTAGTACCTGTTCCTCAGGTTCCTGAAACCTTCTATGGTACTGTTGAACTCTACGGTCAGCCGATTTCAGTTGGTGGTACCGTGGAAGCCCGGGCAACCAGTTATAACATCAGTGGTCCGTACAATCCGATCAAGACAGCAAAGGGTGTCTTTGGAAAGACCGGGACATTCTCGCCTAAGATGCAGATTCAGGGAATTCCTGCAGGTACTGAATTAGAATTCTACGTTGCAGACGAGAGTTACAGTCAGTTACGGGCATATGTGAAATCAGAGAATGGAACACTTCTCTGGACGATTCCATATGAACCAGGGAAAGAGAAGAGTCTTGAACTGGTAGCAACAGGGCGCCAGCCTGATGTAATTCCGACGATCCCGGTAACGCCAATTCCGACAAGCAGTTGTCCCGGTGTTCCTTCAATTCCAATGACCTTCTCCGGAGATCTTCATATTGCAACAGGCAGTGAATATCTTGAGGATAATAGTTCTTGTGAAAACTGTGATCCGAATGGAGTGGTGGACACTGTCATTGAAGCACGGATAGAGGGATACGATGTGAGTGGGTCGCAGAACCCGATCACCATGACCTCTCCATCATACTTTGGTGGTGGAAACAGTTCATGGTCTGATAAACTTGCTCTTCAGGGCAGGTGTGTTCCTGAAGGTTCCAACATTACATTCTGGGTAACAACACCGAACTGGCAGGTTCCTGCACCTGCATTAATCCGTGATGGTTCAAACTTCACCAGAGATGTCACCTACGGGGCGTCAACAGATAATGAGAACCTGCATTTATGGGTGGGAGCAGTTCCCACAGTAAAACCGACTGTCACTCCTACTCCGACTCCGGAGGCCTGGTCTCCGCAGAAGTTCTATGGGAAAGCTGAATTTAACGGCTACCCGCTCAGGGTAGGTGACCGGGTTATGGCAACTACTGAAGGTGTTGACCTTAACAGTCCGACTAACCCGATCTCATCAGTACAGTTTGGTGAGTTTGGTGACCCTAATGGCAACGAAATGCTCACTGTCGAGGTCCCTTATACAGCTCTCAACCAGAGTGATCCAATTACATTCTGGATCAAACCCCAGGGCTTTGAGTACTGGTATAAGGCACGGGTTAAGAATCCGTTGTCAACCGACACCTGGAAACAGAGTTATCCATTTACTCCGGGTTCAATTACGAACCTGCAACTCACTTCAACGGATCGTGAAGAGTTCAGATACTTCTACGATATCGTAACAAATGTCAAAAATGTCATCATGCCTGATGACTACACCGGATGGTAAATCGGTAAAAGGCAGGGAATTAATTCCCAGTTTTTTTAGAGTGATTTTTATGTCATATATTGAAAACCGCATGGGTTGGATTATGGTCATTTCAGGTCTTGTTATCCTGATGGCCTTCTGTATTGTACCTACAAGTGCATCTCCTCAGCTTCCCTGTGAATTTTATGGAAGTGCAACAAATGGGGGGACTCCAGTAGCCGTTGGAACAGAGATTACTGCGTATGTGAACGGTGTGAAACAGGGTAGCATCAAGGTGAAAGAGGCTGGCAAGTATGGAGGTACTGGAACCTTTGATGAGCGCCTGATTGTTCTTTCCGGAGAGAATGACTTTTCGGGCGGAGCACCGATGATCACCTTCAAGATTGGTGACACGGTTGCAGATCAATCTGTTCAGTATACTCCAGGTACTAGTTCAGAAATGGCTCTGACTTCCGGAGGAACTCCTGTTGTGATAAAGACACCCGGGGGATCACCATCTCAGGGTTCATCTCCTGTTACACCGATGCAGGCACAGTCAACAGTACCTTCAACCACAACTGCTCCGGCAGGTACAACAGCACCTGTTTCAATGATGCAGGCAGGATCAACAGGAACACCAGCATCGGTCCAGACTGTTGCTCCGGTAATAACTGCTGCTCCAACATCATCAGTACCAGCGTCATCCGGCTCCCCAACAATCATGTCAATTCCAACTACAGGCAACTCCAGTTCACCAGTAGTTTTACCAGTGGCGACATCAGCACCAACTAATAAGACTACAATACTAACTGCTCCTGTTCTTACTACAATACCGACCGTTTCGGTTCCTGTTTCTTCTTCACCGTCAATTCTGTCAGTTTCAGCACCAGTGAATAACACTTCTGCAACATCAATACAGAAGACCGGAAATCAGACGGTATCTCCGGTAACATCAACAGCACCGGTGGTTCCCGTTAAAACAGCAGCACCCGTTGTAACCACAGTTGGGAATCTGACGAATGTAACCAAAAATGCAACAGTACCTTCAAATCTCACATCAACAGTTTCATTCCCATCTGGTCAGACTATCACCAAGTGAAGTCCTGGAATTTCACTCTTTTTTGTTAATGCTATTCGTAAAGATAGTACCCTATATCAAAACTCTGTAATCTGAAAAAAGGGAGTAGTAGTTATTCGTCAGGGTCCTGGTAGTAGTATTCGCCCTTGCCGATCTGTTCACGGTCAAGGAATGATCCAGGTTTATTGATTCGTGGGCGTCCGCTCTTATCGCGCCTGAATGTTACATTCAATTCCTTAAGGAACCGGTTCATACCCTCACGCATATCAAATGGTCCGGTAGCACGACCTTCAACTCCCGGAGTTCCTTCAAAGACAAGCAGACGTTCACTGATAATATCAATCACGTAGATATCGTGATCAATTACCAGCACAGCAGCTTCTTTCCCTTCAATTCTCTGTCTGAATACCTTGGTAAGTTTCATCCGCTGCTCTACATCAAGGTGGGCACTTGGCTCATCAAGCACATAGAGGTCAGCATCCCGGGAAAGACAGACAGCGATTGAGACACGCTGAAGTTCACCACCTGAAAGGGTGCTCAACGGAGACTGAAGGATTGGTTCAAGGGAGAGTGGTTCAATGATATCATGCTGGTATCTGCCAGAGTCAAATGCCTTGGTTATTTGTCGTAGAGTGAATTCTACCGTATCGGTTGAGTCAGTCTTGACATATTGAGGCTTATATGATATTCTGACTGTATCAGTCATCTCACCGGTGTCAGGTTTGACTGCACCTGCCAGAAGCTGGGCAAAGGTTGATTTTCCAATACCGTTTGCGCCAACCACTCCGATAACTTCACCAGCCCTGATATCGCCACCATTTACCTGCAGTGAAAACCGGTCAAATTTCTTTGACATGACCGGAATCTGCATAAGTTGGCTCTTTTTGGCACCCTCATCATGAGTCCTGACCTCAAAGGTTACCGGATAATCACGGATCCTGACATTTTCTTCTGCCAAAAATCCATCAAGGTACTGATTAATACCAATCCGGACTCCCTTTGGTCTGGTAATGATACCAAAGACTGCAGGTTTACCGTATGCTACATGCACTGTATCAGCAAGCATGTCAAGAATGGCAATATCGTGTTCGATAAGCACGATCGGCTTTTGCTCTGCAAGTTCTCTGATTACCTGGGCAGCAGCCATCCTCTGGTGAATATCAAGGAAGGGAGTTACTTCATCAAGGAAGTAGAAGTCTGCTTCGCGTGCGAGGGCTGCAGTGAGTGCAACCCGCTGGAGTTCACCACCAGAAAGCAGTCGTATATTCTGATCAAGAATGCCAGTCAGAGAGAGTTTCTCAACATAGTGTGAGAGCATTTCCCGTTCATCGGTAGTCTTCAGAAGGTCTTTGACTAATCCGTTGAAGACTTTCGGAATTACATCAATGTACTGAGGCTTGACTGATACCTTCACTCCACCTTTTGAGAGCAATTGGAGGTACTCAAAAAGTTCTGTACCGGTGTACTTCTTGAGGATAGACTCCCATTTAGCCTCTTCATCGAAGAATCCCATATTCGGGATGAGCTGGCCTGAGAGGATCATCACAGATGTTGATTTTCCAATACCGTTGGCACCAAGAACACCGGTCACCTTTCCCTGAATCGGTGCCGGCATTCCATAAAGCACGAAACTATTGGGTCCGTACCGGTGTGTCGGATACTCGAGTTCCTCAGGAAGGGTGATGATATCGATGGCTTCAAAAGGACATTTCTTTACACAGATACCGCACCCGACACAGAGTTCTTCGGAGATGAAAGCCTTTCCTTCTTCATCAAGAAGAATAGTCTCATCACCGGTTCGTACCCGGGGACAGTACAGGATACACTCGCTGCCGCATTTGCGTGAATGACAGCGATCTTTATGAACTACCGCTATTCGCATATGTTATCAGGCTGCGTTCATGGCTGTGCCGGTGAGGAGGATCGTCCAGGTCACGAACCAGAATGAAAAAGTCATAAAACCCTGGTAAAACCAGTCTTTCTTTTCGAGGGTGTACCGAAGCCGCAATGCCATAAAGACATGTTTCTGTATCATAATGGCAGCGATAAGAACAAGGATTGCAAATATTCCTGAGCTTGACCCGGCTGACTGTGTTGCCATTCCTTCAAACATAAAACATATTAGACCTGCGAAGAACCCGGCAACTACGGCGATGATTGTCCGGATAATGCGCCCGGTATAATCGTCAGGTTCAGGAACGGACACAGGCGCGGCATCTATTGATTCCGGAGCAGTCTGGAGCGATTCTTCCGTCATTCGGGTACCCACTTGTCCTACTTTTTTAGTCTTGAGTCCATATGTAAGTTAGTATTATATGGCAACTCAGCAGGGTATGAGTGGCGTGGATCTCGTTGCGGTAACTGCCGAGCTGCGGCGATTATTACCGTTATGGGTCCATAAGGTGTACTTGGGAGAAGACCGGATTGCTGGCATCCGGATGAATACAAAAGAGCGGGAGAAACGTACACTTCTGATAGAGCCTGGAAGAAGGCTTCACTTGGTCCCTGAAGTTCCTGAGTTTCCAATCATTCCTCCGGCCTTTGCCATGCTGCTGCGCAAATATCTTGTTGGTGGTAGAATTCTTGACATCAGACAGCGTGGACTACAGAGGACTGTAATCATCGATATTCAGAAATCTGACCAGGTATATCACCTGATCATCGAGGTTTTTGATGTCGGAAATATCATCCTCTGTAATGAGGATTACTCAATCGTCCAGCCACTGACCAGGCAGAAGTTCAAAGACCGCGATGTCCTTCCCGGTATAGTCTATTCGTTTCCCCCTCATGATGTCAGTCTACAGACCCGTGATGAATATATTGCCATGCTGAAGGCAGATGATCGCGACATCGTGAGGGCTCTGGCGGTCGGATCATTTCTAGGAGGAATGTATGCCGAGCAGGTATGCCGCACAGCAGGTATTCCCAAGGAAACTCCTGCTGCAGAGGTAGATGGTGGTATTGTGTATGATGCAATTCATGCTCTTTTGGCAGAGGCACAGGATCATCCTGCAGCAGTAATTACAAAGAGCGGTTGTCATCCGGTGATCACTGCTGACCCTACATTGCAAGGTCCGTTCAAGTCATTCAGCGATGCCCTGGTTGTCTACTATCCGAAAAAAGTTAGAGAGATCAAAGAGGCAAAACCAAAGATCTCGCGAGAGGAACGGATCAGGCGTCAGCAGGAAGAGTCTGTTAAGAAGTTTGAGAGACAGATCAAGCGGTATGAAGAGATCGTAGAGAAGATCTATGAGGAATACTCGTTTGTCCAGGAAGTTATCACTACCTTGAGTACTGCATCGAAGACGAGATCCTGGCAGGAGATTGAAGATATTCTCAAAGCTGATAATCAGGGTGTTGGGAAACGGATAAAGCAGGTTTTTCCTGCAGAAGCTGCAGTGGATCTGGATCTCGGGATCCTGGTAAAGATCTTTGTTCATGAGACTGTTGAGCAGAATGCCGGCCGTAATTATGACCAGATCAAGAAGTTCAAGAAGAAACATACCGGTGCCAAGGCTGCAATGGAGAGGCAGATCCAGCAACCGGTAAGAAAGGCTGCCGGTTACAGTAAACCCAAGAATAAATGGTTTCACCGGTTCCGCTGGTTTTATACTTCTGATGGTATCCTGGTTATTGGAGGTCGTGATGCAGGCCAGAACGAGGACCTTGTCAAGAAGTACCTTGAAGGAGGAGACACCTTTCTCCATGCAGATATTCATGGAGCCAGTGTTGTTGTCGTGAAAGGGAAGACTGAATGTTGGGATGAGGTCTCCCGGTTTGCAGCCGCATACTCTGGAGCATGGCGCTCCGGATTTGGTACCGCTGATGTGTATGCTGCCCGGCCTGACCAGGTCTCAAAGACAGCCGAATCCGGGGAATATCTCTCCCGTGGTTCTTTTGTGGTCAGAGGCGAGAGACAGTGGTTCAAATCTGTTCCCCTTGAAATCGCGATAGGGCTACAGAAGAAACCAGAAACCAGGATCATTGGTGGACCGGCATCTGCTGTGCAGAGTCGGACCGACTTCTTCCTGATGCTTTCACCTGGAACTTTTGAACCAAACGATGTAGCAAAAAAGGTTGTCCGTGTGCTCCGTGACCGCCTTCCCATGTCTGAACAGAAAGCACTCAAGTTTGCACTCAATACTGAATCGATTGCTGCCTTTGTCCCACCGGGTGGTTCTGACATCAGGGAAGAGGTAAAGGATGCCTGATATGAGAGGGGCATGAAGGCAGATATTGGTGAACTTCAACGCTCTTTCGGAGAGATTAAACTCTTTCCCGAGTCTTCAGACGATCTCTGGCACCTGAAACATCTCATAATCCCGGGTTGTCTTGTTTTTGCAACAACCCTTCGCAGTGTGGAAGGAGCGACCGATAAAATTCGTCCTGAAAAGCAGGAAAAGCGTCCGGTACGACTCGGTATCAGGGTAGAACAGGTCGAGTTTCATGAGTACGCGATTCGTTTGCGGGTCTTTGGTCTCATTGAACAGGGAGTAGATGAGGGATCACATCATACCCTGAATCTTGAGCCTGGGTATGAGATCTCGGTTATCAGAACCTGGTTTCAGGCCGACCTTGACCGGATAGAACGGGCAGTGAAGAGTGCAGGTGCAGAAGCTGTTCATATCCTGGCCATTGAAGAGGGTGATGCTGAGCTCTACCGGATGCACAGTTATGGGCCTCGTCAGATCTTTTCACTCACAGCCGGGAGTGGGAAAGGTATGGAATGCAGCACCAGGCAGGATCTCTATGATGCTGTCATTGCAGTACTTGAACCGGTGACCGGTCCGCTCGTCATCGCAGGTCCCGGTTTTATCAAAGAGGATTTTGCCCGAAGACTCAAAGCTCTGCAGCCAAGCCGGGCAGGTGCTCTTCTCGTTATTGAAACCAGGCGCAGTGGCAGAGGAGCGGTCCAGGAGGTTATCGGTCAGGGTGTGCTTGAAAAACTCACCGGTGATCTGCAACTTGCACGGGAAGTCAGGTTTCTTGATGAACTCATGGCCAGGATTGCGAAAGGTGAGCCTACAGCGTACGGTATGCAGGAGGTCTCTGATGGTGTAAAGTTCGGGGCAGTAGAGACACTCCTCATTGCCGATACCGGACTTCATAACCAGGAAGTCACAGCCCTGGTCAGTGAAGCAGAAGATATGAGGGCTGATGTTGTGATCCTTTCTACTGAATTTGAACCTGGTCAACGGCTGGAGAAACTTGGCGGTGTGGCTGCACTGCTCAGGTACCCGATTTCATAGAGCCGCACACCAGGAAAGATGGGGCTTAGAATGAGAGAACAAGTTCAACAGGGCAGTGATCTGAACCCATTACATCACTTCGAATAAGAGAGGCTTCCACATTATTTCTCATCAATTCGTTGACAAAAAAGTAATCTATACGCCAGCCGACATTACGTGAACGCGCTTTAGTTTTATAATCCCACCAGGTGTAATGCCCCCCTTCACTTTCAAAGAGCCTGAAGGTATCAATGTACCCTGCCTGCACGAGTTCATCAAGCCATCTTCGTTCAACTGGGAGAAAGCCAGAAACGTTCTCATTCTCTTTTGGCCTTGCAAGATCTATGGAAGTATGAGCTGTGTTCACATCTCCGCAGATGACAATTTTTTCACCGGCTGCACTGCGTTCTTTGACATGATTCAGGAAAGCGTCATAAAACCTCAGCTTGAATGCAAGCCTTTCCTCTGATGCACCGCCGTTTGGAAAATAGATTGTGTAAAGAGTGAACTCGGGGTACCTGGCAACGATCGTCCGCCCTTCGTGATCAAATTCATCGTGGCCAAATCCGTATGAGATCTCCTCTGGTTCACGTCTGGAATAGAGTGCAACCCCGCTGTATCCTTTTCGCTCTGCCGGGTTTAAATAAAAAAAGTAGCCCCCTATCCGTCCTAGTCCCGGGGGAAGGCTTTTTGCATCAACCTTGGTCTCCTGGAGCCCGCAGATATCTGGGTTGTCATGAATGAGAAAATCCTGAAATAATTTGTTATCCAGGATTTCCTTACCTGCAATAGCACGAAGTCCGTTCACATTCCATGAGAGAATCCTGTATCTGGTCATAGATATATTTAGAAAATTAATATTATCCGATTCCAAACTCGCGAAGTGCTCTGACGCTGTTGTATGCACCCCGGTAGGTTGGAACATCCACAACGCCCTGGGCACCATGGGCGTACATGGCCGTGGCAATCGTGCTGAAGTTGATAGATCCTTTCCCTATCTCCTGATGCTCTTCAGAGATACCTTTGCAATCATACAGATACATGTACCTGCTCGCCCCGTCGTGCAGGAACTGGGGAAGACACCCGTTTACATGGGCATGCCCGATATCAAGAGCCAGAGGTACCTGGCTGACCATCCCAAGATCCTCAGGTGTTCTGAGCAGATAATGTGCCCATCGTCCGGTGTTCCTTATCAGGAACCTGACCCCGTACTCATCGGCTGCCTGAATAAGATCCCGGCTTGACCGTGAGAGTTGTTTGCGTGCCTGTGCAAACTCTGAAAGCGACGTCAGATATCCGGGGTTGACGATGACATCAGCATTTACTTCAGCTGCTAATGTAAATCGTTCTATTACAACAGCAACGGACGCCTGCCTTACCGGCTCAAGAATACTTGACAGGTTGATATCAAACTGAGGAAGCCTGATTGAGTACCGGTACGGAAACGACTCAAGAAGGCTTACCGAGGGGATGCGATGTACTCCCCCATCAATTATCTCGACTCCCCTGGTAAGCGATCCCAGATTCTCAAGCGTAACCTCAAGCGGAGAATCCTTTAAACAACGGGTGGATATCCAGAGCATAATCTATGTACAGGTATCAGCTAGGGTGACTGCCCACCGAGTACCTTTCTCCTGATGTTTTATGTGATCTTCAGGTATCAATCTGTTTCGTATTAATTCTGATAATTGAGTCAGAGGATCCTGCACCGTATCTTTTTTCCGTAGTGATCTGCAACATAGTACACATGGCATTAAATAAGGACTCAACAATCCTTGAAGTTCTTCAGGAAAAACCTGATGCCGGTGCAGTTTTTGCACGGTTTGGCATGGGCTGCGTCGGATGTGCAATCAGCCGTGGTGAAACTGTCAGCGAGGCTGCTGCCGTTCATGGCATTCCTCTTGCAGATCTTCTCACTGCCCTCGGTATCGAGGCATAACCCTTTTTTTGTTCTCTATGTGAGTTACATCTCGTTAAAGGATGACGGTTTATCTGGTGGTATCAAAAAAAGAGGTACCTGAAATATTTTTACAGGTATCCGAAGGACTTGAGGACGACATCAGGATTGACTGCCCCAACATGGTACACCTTGCCTTCAGTCAGTTCATTGATAGTGACTTCGGCTGGTGAGAAGAGTGAGGTATCAATCTGGTAGAAATCAAAGTTTGCTTCCTTGAATATGTCGTAGAACGGTTTGCCGTATCCCTTTGACTTGTTGCTTGGAATCTTATCGAGGTAGTCCTTGATCTCCGGTGCCTTCATAGTCAGGTTGATCTGGCCATGGTAGATGGTTGCATCATTGGTGGTGCCCATCGCCTTGGTTGCATCTGCCTTTACCGGTGGAATAGGTGCACAGCCGATTGCTGCTGTGATCTTCTTGGTGTCAAAGCCGAGTTCATTCAGCTTGTAGATTGCAGTCTCAACACAACGTCCTGAAACCTGGATGGAACCGACAATGGATGCGGTTGGTGCGACAACTGCACAGAGGTTCTCAACCTCGATACCACATTCCTTTGCGATCTTTTCCATGACTTCACCGTTTGGCAGATGATCTGATTCGAGTGCGATGACTGCATCGTCGCTCTCATCTTCGTATCCGATGACCTCAAAGGTGTGTTTTGGCTTGAGTGCAAGTGCACGTGCAGGACCTGAACCCATAGCAAAGTAATTGTTTACCTTTACTGTCCATCCGGCCTTCTGTGCGCCAAGACAGGAGATTGCAGGAAAGTCAGTGCTGACTTCGATGAATGGCATCGGCACATCCTTGATCTGCCCCATCCTGAAGTTGACTTCTCCAAGACCTCCCATACAGATCTCGGTAAATGCCCGACCTGCTGCATAACCTCCAGCTACAGACACACCACAGTCCACAATCTTGGCACCATTGTCAAGTTCATGGTATGCGACATTAAAATCTTCAGAATAGTTTGCGAGATTATCGAATATCTCAAGAGCTAATTCATTAACACTTATCACGTTCGAACCCCCATGGAGTACACTTACATCTGGGATGGAAGAGTATTGAAGACTTCGATTCCCTCTTTGAACGCCCTTTTATAGATATAAAAGAATTTTATCAGGATCATACCGGAGATTGATCAGGCGTGTCCGTCCTCTTCCTTCCTTGAACTGAAGATTCAGCAGACGGAGGCTGTCCAGTTTCTGGACCATTTCATAAAATGATGTATACCCGATTTTCAGGTCCTTTTTTGCAACCTCGAAGAGATCGCCGGTTGTAAGCTGCTCATCAGCCTTTGATGCCTTTGCAATCAGTTTAATGAGATCTTTTTCTTCTGTACTTAAGGATTTGAGGCTGTACTGGAGATGGACATATTTTGAAACTTTATATGCTTCTCTGATATGCTCTCTGCTGATCTCACGTTCTGCTGCCATCTCTGCATTGAGTGCAGAGCGTTTCAGCATGTCAATGCCTACCCTGAGATCTCCTGCAGCCATCGTATGGGCAGTGATGATCCTCAGCATATCATCAGGAAGAACACCCGGATAAAATCCCTGCAGTACCCGTTCACGAAGGATGTTAAAGATTTCAGCCTCTGCATAAGGAGGGAAGTAGATCTCGGTTGGGGAAAATACTGACCTGACCCTGCTGTCAATTTCCCGGGAGAGATCAACCTCCATATCTGAAATGATTACGATGACCCCGACTCGCGTTCCCGGATATGCCTCATGTGACCTGAGGAGAATGTAGAGAATCTTGTTGAGTTCATTCTCAACCATCAGATAGTTTGCATCATCAAGGGCAACAACCACAACCCGGTTCTGCTCTATCATTGACTGGGCAATAGACTCAAAAACCCTTTTGAATGAATTTCCTGCAGCTGAAGGACCATGGCCTGTAAGTTTTTTATATATCTCTGAAAGAATTGAGAAGCGGGTATTTTCTATCTGACAGTTTACCTGAACCGGGACCATCATGGAATCAATGTCATCGAGATCGGAGAAGATCTTCCTCACTGATGTGGTCTTTCCAGTTCCGGGCGTTCCCTTGATGATGGCGTTGAGTGGCCTTCCTCCTTTCAGCCCTGGCCTCAGCAGGAACGAAAGTTCGCGCATCTGGTTTTCACGGTAATTAAACTGATCAGGAATATAATCTATCTCAAAAACGTCGGGGTCCCGGAAGAGGGTCTCGTCCCACATCAGTAAACTCTTCTTCGGCATTGCTTCCCCTTTATATAGCGGCCGGATATTTGTCTGAATAAGGCCGGTGTTGATGATGTATTGGAGGCAGGATGACTATATTCTGTCGGTTAAATCTGATTATTGGAGACTATGCTATCTGTTCTTCTCATGAGAGGAGCAAAGGGAGAAGGTCTGTCCCTTTCATCGTTCCAAAACCACCAGATACAGCTTCTGTCTCTGAGAATCTGGTGCATCCGTCTGTCTTTATTCCTCTGATAGCAAAGGGAACCGGATCCATGGTGTGTGTCTTCACTCGTATCGGGGTTGGATGATCAGGCAGAACTGCAATCCTTCCATCAAACTCCTCCATGATGGTGCCAAGCATGGCATCCACCCGCTCGATAGCAAGAATCTTCTCTTTTAGATCTCCCATATGGCCTGCCTCGTCAGGAGCCTCGACATGGAGATAAAGAAAGTCCAAATGCCTGAGCGCATTTATCGTATACCGGGCCTTTGCATTATAGTCAGTGTCAAGAAATCCCGTTGCTCCCGGCACCCGTATGATCTCCATCCCTGCATATTTTGCGATACCATTGAGGAGATCCACTGCTGATATCATCCCACCAGAAATTCCCCATCTTTCTGAAAAGTGTGAAATTTCCGGTCTCTTACCGCTACTCCAGGGCCAGATGTGTGTTACCGGTTTTTTTCCTGCAGCAATCCGCTCCCGGTTTACCGGGTGATCAGCAAAAACCCTGCTACTGATCTCCATGAGAGTGAGAATAAGTTCACAATCAGGTCCTTTTGGCAGCCAGGTCTCGATCTTCTGATCAACGATATCATGGGGAGGTGTAGACTCTACTCCGCCTCCACTCGGGATGACCATCAGGTTCCGGTAGCTGACTCCGGGGTAAAAAATTGCAGTTTGTTGATTTGTACGTATTATTTCTTCGTTCAGGCTCTCAAGCAGTGCTGCCCCTTCTTCACTACTGATATGTCCGGCAGAGAAGTCAGTCATCACTCCGTCTGTAATGGTAACAAGGTTGCATCGGTATGCCATATCAGCAGGTCCTAGGTCGATACCCATACTTGCAGCCTCCAGAGCACCTCTTCCTGTATAGCAGGTTTTCACATCATACCCGAGAACACCCAGATTCGCGATGTCACTTCCCGGTTGATATCCGTCAGGAACGGTTTTTAGCAGGCCCATCGCACCTTCCCGTGCAATCTGATCCATAAACGGGGTTTCAGCCACTTCAAGAGGTGTCTTTCCCCCGAGTTCTGCTATCGGCTCATCTGCCATACCGTCCCCGAGGACGATCAGATACTTCATTCCTGCCCCGAAAGTGCTGCCCTGACTGCCAGCCTGACGCTCTCATGACTACCAATCGTTGGTGTGTATCCGAGAGACTTGAGTTTTTCAACCGAGAGTTGCATCTTTGGAACATCTCCGACCCAGCCCCTGCTTCCTCCGGTATACTTATAGGAGACCCCTGCAAGACCTGCTTCCTTTACCAGGATATCAGCAATGGTGGTCACATCGATCCAGTCTTCTGAGCCGATATTGTATGTGTTCACCTGATCGTTTGCATGGGCAATCACGTATGATATTGCTGCGACACAGGCAGTCACCTCAAGGTATGATTTTGTCTGTTTTCCATCCCCAAGGATCTCAAGTTCTTTCGGATTTGCCCTGAGTTTTTTGATAAAGTCAGTAATAACCCCGTGACCGCTTCTCGGACCGATGATGTTTGCGAATCTGAATATGTATCCCCTGACTCCGAAGCTGTGGCAATATGCAGATATCAAGGCTTCACATGCGAGTTTTGCTGCACCATACACTGATACCGGTTCCATGGGGGTGTAGGTTTCAGGTGTCGGGATAACGGTTGCTTCTCCGTACACGGTGGAAGTAGATGTGAAGACGATCTCAGGGATTTTGTGTAATCTGATCGCTTCGAGCACCCGGTGGGTTGCGATGATGGTATTGTTGAGTTGTGCGTCAGGGGTTACTGCACTCTCCCGAACATCAGGATCTGCGGCGATATGCCATACCCGGTCAGCTCCTGCACATACATCCTGCCATCCGGGTTCGAGCAGATTTGCCCTGATAAATTTAACAGCTCCTGAATCGAGGTGTCTGCTAATGAAACGCAGGTCTCCGGCAAGGAGGGCATCGATCACCACAACCTCATCTCCCTGCGCTACGAGGTGATCAACGATATGAGATCCGATGAATCCGGCTCCGCCGGTTACGATACTACGCATTCATACAAATATTCCTCTCCTTCTACCTAAGCGTAAGCCATGTTCATAGGGATCGATCACGGAACAACAGCCATGCGGTTTGCAGGAGCGGATGCCTGTTTTAAAATACCGCGTAAGGAAGCGACCGGATTTAACATGACCGATCTCGCACGCCTCACTCCTCATAATACTCTGGATGATATTGAAGGGATTGCAGTAACCTACTCGATGGGAGATAACTTCTCGGCAATTACAAACATCGAGAATCTGAAAAACCGGGGCCTTGTCAGCCGGGAGGGCGCCGGTGAACATACCGGTGGTGGTACCCGGGTGTTCGATGAGATTAAGAGAAGTGGCATTTCTGCAGTAGCCATTCCCGGGCTTCACCGTGGTTCTCCCACTGATCCCAGATTCAAGGCCTATTCCCATCAGGCAAGTCCTGAAAAGATTGGGATTGCTTTTGAAGTGAGCCGGCATCTGGGGCCTGACTGCATAATCTGTGATATCAGCTCCAATACTGTTTCATTGCTGGTAAAAGACGGACGTATTGTTGGAGGACTTGATGCCTGTCTCTTTGCACCTGGCAGGGTTCATGGTGCACTTGATCTTGATGCTATCAGGGCAATTGACACCGGAACTATCTCTGCAAATGATGCCTTTCTGCAGGCAGGTGTGGGAAAGACGTTGCCAGATGATCAGCAGATCCCTGCCCTTGCCATGTTTGCAGCAATGGAATGTGCATCTCTGGCTCTCTTATCTCCCGGAGCACCGGTTGCCCTTTGTGGAAGTCTAGCAGAGGCAGTGGAACCGGGAGTGACCCAGCTTCTTGGTACCCGGCCCCTTGTTCTTGATGAGTGGACTGCAGCACGGGGTCTTGCATCGATTGCAGAATCGGTTTTCAAAGATAAGGTATCTGATATTATTGGAATTCCGGTGGATCTAACTCCAATCAATTGAGGAGTTTTTTGTTCCCTCATGTATGGTTACTTGATAAACATTGATAACCGAAGGGGATACTGAATAAAGTGAACAATCTATTGGTTGTGATAAGATATGATTGAGGATATTCAGTATGTGTATAATAGTACCGGTCAAAAGACTGCAGTTATTGTTCCCATAGAAATCTGGGAGAGAGTCGGAGACATCCAGCCTGGAAAAAGAACTCATGATCTAACTCGATATTATGGTGCATATCTTGATTATATCTCCGAATCTGATACTGTTGCCAAGGTGGTCAGGGAAGACTGGGAACGTTAATGGATCAGTACCTTATCAATACCAATATTCTCGTCCATATTCTCACATATGATATCCCTTCTGAAACCAATTCACGGATGAGTGAGATTTACTCTGGCGGTTTCTCGATCTCAATTATATCAAAAACCGAATTGCTTGGATAAAGGAATAATACCCCTGATGGGCATGCAACTGCCTGAGAACTGATTCAAAAGGTTGACATCCCCTTTTGATCAGGTTGCTGATATCGCAATAAACCTACGTCAGAATTATTCTATCCGTCTTCCTGATGCGATTATTGCCGCAACTGTAACTATATGCGGACAATTTTGGTTACTAGAAATGTGAAAGATTTCCGGGGAATTGAGGAACTCTCGATGCACAATCCTTTTGGATAAGTTTTACACTTAAGTTTTTTTGGTCGACTGCTTACTCTGACAGTCTTTGCCTTCTTATTAGATACTTTATACTTTAGCTGTGTTTAGTTACCCCTTTATCTTTCGGGATCACCTATTAACTTTCAGGAATCAGGTATCAGTTCTGAAAAGCGACATTTTGGAGATAACTGCCATGTCGGGTAGATACAAATCAGGTGTCCAGAAAAAAATTTTATTATCTTTCTCTCTTCTTCTCCTCGTACTGGCACTTAGTACCCAGGTATCTAGTACAGTGCCTGATCCGGCAACAAACATGACTGTCCCCCATGCGGTAATCACCGTGGGTGTCTATGTGATTGATTTCAAGCAATTTGACATTCAGGAAGGGACATGTGAGGTCGATTTTTATCTTCACTTGGAATCAGACACACCGGTCACCATCAATGATATCGAACTGATGAACGGGGATATCATTTCAGCAGATCTGACTCACAGCACACCAAATGACAAGTTCTACCGGGTGCATGCAACTGTGAGCACTGATCTCACTCTCCAGAATTATCCTTTTGATTATGAGACCATCAGAATTGAGATAGAACCTAAAGATCTCTATGAGAATGAAGCAATTTTTGTCATTGATACCATCAAAACAGGTATTGACCCGTCTGAAAAGATAGATGGCTGGTCTTTTGTGAACGTGAGCTCAAAAGTTGATAGCCAGATCTTTCCGGGCGATGGGGCAGCATACTCCCGGGCTGTCTTCAATTTTACGATGAAAAGAGAAGCCCTCTCTAATGTACTGAAATTCTTTCTGCCCATATTTCTCATTGTCCTCGTCTCCCTTTTTTCATTATTGATGAAAGTGACTTCCCGCCTGAGCCTGAATTCCTCCATGTTTCTTGCAGCCGTCCTTATTCACTGGCGTGTTGTCAGTGAGATTCCGAACCTGTCGTACGGAGTTTTTCTTGACATTTTTATGGTCATCACGTATGCGACCCTGATAATGGTGTTGATATCAGGAATCCTCAGAATACATTTCACAGACAGTGGCAAGATAACTCAGGCTGAACTGGTGCACCGCATTTCAATATGGTTTATCCCGGCCTTTTGTCTGTTGAATTATCTCTGGCTTTTTTATACCCTTCGCACTGTAACATCCTAATATCCGGTTTCTGTTAATAAATGAGCCCTTTATCACCTCTTAAATTCAAATTTGGCGATTTTAATGTGTATCTGTACCTGAGTGACTGGGTTTTATATGATTAATCGTGTAAAATATACTCGGGATTTCTCTTGAGAGAACTACGAATACACGGAAGAGGTGGTCAGGGCTCGGTCACGGCTGCCGAACTGATCGCGGTAGCGGCCTTCAAAAGTGGCGTCTACTCCCAGGCATTCCCGGCTTTTGGTGTCGAGAGACGCGGAGCTCCGGTCCAGGCATTTGTCAGGTTCTCAGATAATAAGATCAGGCTCCGGAGCCAGATCTACGAACCTGATTATGTCATTGTACAGGACAGTACTCTCATCAAGGATGTGAATGTCTTCTCCGGGATGAAAGAGGGCGGCATCGTCCTCATTAACACAGAGAAGGGTCTTGATTCACCGGTGCCTGCTGGCGTTAAGCTGATCCAGATTGATGCAACCAAGATGGCACTTGAGATTCTTGGTGTTCCAATAACCAATACCACCCTTATGGGTGCATTTGCAGCGTTAAGTGGGGAAATTTCACTTGATGCACTTGAAGAAGCAGTGCGTGAACGTTTCTCCGGATCTCTGGCAGATAAGAATGTGAATGCTGCGCGTGCAGCCTTTGATCTGATTAAGGGAGGTGCCTGATGGCTCTTCGTATTGGGTGTGCAGCAGCACCCGGGCAGGCTCAGGAGAACAAGACCGGTTCATGGAGGGTGTTCAAGCCAGTCTATGATCATGAGAAATGTACCGGTTGCAGTATGTGCCAGCTGGTCTGCCCTGAAGGCTGTGTTCATCCTCAAGATAAAAAGTTTGCACCAGATTATGACTTCTGTAAAGGCTGTGGTCTTTGTGCAGCAGAATGTCCTGTAAGTGCGATTACGATGATCAAGGAGGAGAAGTAAATGAAGGGAATTCTTGAAGGATCGCACGCAGCCGCTGAGGCAGCAAAGCTCTGCAGGCCTGATGTAGTTTCTGCATATCCAATCACCCCTCAGACTCATATCGTAGAGCGGCTCGCCGAGATGGTAGCCGACGGAGAACTGGACAGTGAATACATCTGTGTAGAGAGTGAGTTCTCTGCCTTGTCTGCATGTCTTGGTGCATCAGCAGCAGGCTCACGGGTGTACTCTGCAACCTCTTCACAAGGTCTGCTCCTCATGACCGAAGTCTGCTTCAACGTGGCCGGAATGCGTCAGCCAATCGTTATGTCTATCGCAAACCGTGCAGTAGGAGCACCACTCTCGATCTGGAACGATCAGCAGGACTCTATTGCTCTTCGTGACTGTGGCTGGATTCAGATCTACGCCGAGGATGCACAGGAAATTCATGATTTCCACTACATCGCGTACAAGGTTGCAGAAGACCATGATGTTCTTCTTCCGGTCTTTATCTGCTTTGACGGGTTCATCCTCTCTCACACCTACGAGCCGGTGGATATGCCCACACAGGCTGAAGTAGATGCATTCCTGCCTCCATACAAGCCGTATAACATGCTTGATGCAAAGAATCCAATCAGCATGGGCATGTATGCAACACCTGAATACTACATGGAATTCAGGTACGAGATAGACCAGGCAATGGTCAGGTCTCTTGATGTCATCAGAAGAGTCGGCAAAGAGTTTGGCCAGAAGTTCGGACGAGATTACAGCAATCTTGTCGAGGCATACAAGCTTGAAGATGCTGAAGTGGCTATTGTCGCACTTGGGTCTGTTAGTGGAACCATCAAGGACGCCATTGATGAGATGAGGGCTGACGGCAAGAAGGTTGGTCTTCTCAGGTTAATTGTGTTCAGACCATTTCCGGCAGAAGATGTTAAGAAGGCACTATCAGGGATCAAAAAGGTTGGTGTCTTTGAGAAGAACCTCTCAATCGGTGCCCGGATGAAAGGTGCTGTCGGGTACGAAGTCAAGGATGCAGTCAATGACTCATCAGTGTCTGTGCTCAGTTATGTTGCCGGACTTGGTGGCAGGGATATTACCATAGCGGATATTAAAAAGATGGTCGGAGAGATTGAAGCAGGAAGAGGAGATTGCTTCTTAGGCCTTCGTGAGGAGTTGATCTGAATGGCAGACAAGACCTGTGAACTTGTTGACTGTGGACACCGTGCATGTGGTGGCTGTGGTCCGGCATTCGCTGCCCGCCTGATTCTGAAAGGATCAGGTCCGGAGTCTATCGTCTGTGCATCTACCGGATGTATGGAAGTCTTCTCCACCCCATACCCACAGACTGCCTGGAAGGTTCCCTGGATTCACTCGCTCTTTGAGAACGCTGCTGCAGTGGCATCAGGGATTGAATCAGCATTAAAGAAACAGGGACGTAAAGAAAATGTTCTCTGTATCTGTGGTGACGGAGCAACCTTTGATATCGGGATTCAGTGCATCAGCGGTGCATTTGAGCGTGGCCACAATATTACATACATCTGCTACGATAACGAAGCCTATATGAACACCGGGATTCAGCGTTCCGGTGCAACACCATATGATGCTTCAACCACCACATCTCCAGCAGGAAAACGTTCAACCGGAAACAACCGACCCAAGAAGGATCTTCCCCAGATTCTTGCAGCCCATGGATCACCATATGTGGCAACCTGTTCGATAGCATATCCGAACGACGTCATCAAGAAGGTTGACCGTGCTGTCCAGACCGAAGGACCCTGTTATATTCAGATCCACACCCCATGCTGTACAGGCTGGGGTTTTGATGGAGCTAAAACCGTAGAACTTGCAAAGATGGCAATCGAGTGCGGACTCTGGGTCAACTACGAGATGGTCAATGGAAAGGTTGAGAAGGTCAAGAAGATCAAACGGAAACCTGTTGATGAATACCTGAAATCACAGAAACGGTTTGCCCATCTCTTCAAGCCCCAGCGTAACGATGTCGAGATCGCAAAGATCCAGGCTATCGCTGATGTAAATGCTGAAAAGTACGGAATTGATCTGTAAATAGCCGCAATACCCACTCAACCCTTTTTTGCATCCTGTACTTCTGAGCAGAGATGTTATGAGGATGAACTTCTAGGTTAATATGATGCAAAGATGTTCACCTCTGGCGTTTTTTTCAAATCCAGCAAGGCTGAACCAGGAGAGAGATGATACCGGTACTCTTCATCGACGATAATAAAGAACTCTGCACACTTTTTCAGATATATCTGGAAGAGTCTGGAGAATTTTCTGTATATACCTGTTATAGTGGTAAAGAGGCTCTCACATATCTGGAGAGTCATCAGGTAATGGCGGTGATATCTGATTATGATATGCCTGAAATGAATGGGATTGAGTTACTCAGGGAAATTAGAGAGATCTATCCCCGGCTCCCGTTCATTATGCTTACCGGCAACGATAACAAAGATACCGCAATAGCTGCCCTGAATGCCGGTGCTGATTTCTATCAGAACAAGGCAGATGACTTCGAGGTCCAGGTTCTTGATCTCTCACATAAGGTACGTGTCCTTTCTGAAAGGCACAAAGCAGAGGATGCAGCACAGAAGAAAGGAGAAATCCTTGCAGCCATAAGTCACGCTGCAGAACGGCTGCTCCGGGGAAGTGGCTGGCAGGAGGATATCGAAGAGGTTCTTGGTCGCCTGGGTTTTGCCACAAATGCATCATCAATTTTTGTTGCTGGAAAAGGTGATGACATGTCAGGAACCGTTGTTGACCCGGTTATCTGGCAGCGAAGTCCTGACCCGGACAATGCCCGGTCACTTGATCAGGTTCATTCATGGTGGCAGGAACCACAGAGGGTGCACCTCCTTGAAGCAAATCAGGAGATCCAAGATCTCTTTGATCCTGGTCTTTCTTCTCATGATATTTCTGGTACCATTCTTCTGATACCAATATTTCTCGCCCGTGATTGGTGGGGCGTTCTTGGTATAACTGATCAGAGAGTTGATCGGGTCTTCAGCCCTGAAGAGGTACGTGCACTGCGAATGGCTGCCCGGGTCATCGGCTCGGCACGGTACCGGATGTACATCGAGGAGATCTTTAGAAATCCGGTTGAAGAATCACTGGTTGGTGTGTTTATTGAGGATAATTCCCGGTTTTTGTACACCAATCCCAAGATTAGTCACATGTTCGGGTATTCACGTGAGGAGATCCACAATATTGTGGATCCTCTCATTGTGATTCATCCTAATAGCCGCGATGAGTTTGTTGATATTGTCAGGGATATCAGAAATAAAAAGATACCATACAAGCATTTTGAAACAGCAGGGGTGAGGAAAGATGGCAGTGCTATCTGTCTTGAGGTATACCTGACCACGCTATCAGGAGACAGTCCTGACTGCCTGATTGGAAATGTGATGGATGTCTCTGATCAACATCGAGCCAGGAAGGCCCTTGCTGAGAGTGAGAAACGGTTTAGAAGTCTCTTCAGCAATATCCGTGACCTGGTGTTCCTCCACAGGATTCCCGATGAAGGATCAGAGATCATTGAGATCAACGATTCTGTCTGTGAAACACTGGGTCTTGACCGCGATCAGGTATTATTCCGGCCTCTTCCATCCTTTGTTCCTCATGAACATGAACACATCAAGGTTCTTTCTCATTGTGAGACTGCGGCGAGAACCGGACGGGCAGCCGATCAGACCTGTCTTCTCAAACGAGATGGATTTCCTATTCCGGTTGACCTTGTAACGCACCGGATAGTCATGGAGGGCAGGGCTGTCCTTCTTTCAGTCGCACGCGATATCACCGAGAGGATAGAGGCAGAGGCAAAGATCCGTACTGGCGAGGAACGTCTTAAACGCAACATGTTGCTCTCATTGCGTGAAAAAGAGACCCTTCTGCGTGAGATTCATCACCGGGTTAAGAACAACATGCAGATCATCATCAGTCTGCTCAAGCTCCAGGATTTTAAAGTAGAAGACCCAAAGGTGCATGAGATTATCAGGGACTGTCGGAGCCGGATATACTCCATGGCTGTTATTCATGAAAAGTTGTATCAGACTGACGAACTGACCTCGATACGGCTTGATGAGTACATCACGGATCTTGCAGACCGGGTGATGAACGAGTTTGAAAGTGGAGAAGATCGTGTATCCTTTACCCTGCAGTCAGGCGACCCTGTTCTCGTGGATATCGGGACCGGGATTCCCCTTGGTCTGATCCTGAATGAACTGATCACTAACAGCATGAAATACGCTTTCTACCCGGGAGAAACCGGTGAAATAAAGGTTGCATTGCAACGAAAGAAGGAGTCGCTGGTTATTACTGTTGCAGATACCGGTCGTGGCCTTCCTGATGGATTTTCTATTGAAAATTCCTCTACTCTTGGCATCGAACTGATTCGAGGGCTGGCTTTCCAGCTTGACGGGAAGGTTGCCTGGAAGAGTGATCACGGTACCATATGTACGCTAACGATTCCGTATCCAAAACTTGAAGTTGGAGATGAGGCATCATCATGATAAAAGGGAAGAAGATTCTTATCGTTGAGGACGAGATGGTCATCTCTCTTGAGATAGCCGCTACGCTCAAACGACTTGGTTACATCGTGGCAGGTCAGGCTATCACTGGCAATGACGCACTCAAACTTGTAGAAGAGACTGATCCTGATCTTATCCTGATGGATATCAGACTGAAAGGAAATATGGATGGCATTGAAGCAGCCTGCCAGGTCAGTGACCGTTTTGACCTTCCGGTAATCTTTCTCACTGCTCACTCAGATGAAGCAACCCTTGAACGTGCGATCGCTGTCAGTCCTTCAGGATATCTTATCAAACCGTTTAAAGACCGGGAACTCTACTCCTCAATCGAACTTGCCCTTCACAAACATGATATCAGGCAGCGAATCCGTCCTGAACGGATCGTTCGTGAGGTTCAGTCAGATCTTGCCCATCTTTCTGATGTGAGTGCTCTGGTTATCAGCCCGCGTGGTATCATCATAAGGGCAAACCAGAAGGCATGCGATCTCTTTGAAACAGATCAGGATGACCTTTGTGGTACCCAGATTACAACCTGGATCTGTACTGATACTCCCATACTAGATGTGCTTTCAGGGTCAGAAGGTTCCATTCTTCCGTACAATGTTGCGGTCAGAAGTCTGGGTGGAACAATAAAAAAAGTCAATATCGAGGCCGGTTTTATTGCAGGTGAGGAAGGGAGGATTCGGGGATACCTGCTGGCTATCCCTCATGTCTGCTGACTATCAGTTCGGTGTGTACTCTGCACATCAATTCTGTATCTATGACAACAATATCAACTCTTGAAATATCTACTCCGGGTGGCATCGTTACAGTCACAAAGGTCACTTCTGCCAGAACCGGAGATATGCGTGTCCTATATCAGGCAGGAGACTGGTGGGATGACTCATGGGATGAAACTCTCCTCTCTGCAATCGTTCAGAAGAGTTTTGCCTTTGTTGCCGCCGTTGCCCCTGATGGGAACTGGATTGGGATGGGCCGGCTGATCTCTGATGGCGTATCTGATGCATATATGCAGGATATCGTGGTACTTCCTGAATGGGAGGGGCATGGAATCGGCTCTGCCATTGTCAAATGCCTTGTTATGATCTGTAAAGAGTGTGGGATCGACTGGATAGGCACGATTTCTGAACCTGAAACCGAATACTTCTACCGCAGATTCGGGTTTGCACGGATGAACCGGTATACCCCGATGAGGTATGAGCGGTAGTATTGGCTGACAGGAGTCCGGATTATGGGTGACCAACAGGTAACACTCGGGGGAACACCTGCTGGTCCTTCTTCGAGTGTCATCGTCACTGATATCCACCCGGTCATCATCTCGGTGAGCCGGGCAACTGATATTCCAGGATTTTACATGGACTGGTTTTTACGCCGGTTCCATGAAGGGTCAATCATCTGGAAGAATCCATACCGGCAGAACCGGAGACAGAGGGTTCTCTTTGATAAAACCGGGGCAGCGGTTTTCTGGACAAAGGATCCGGGTTCTCTTCTTGCAAGGGCTGATGAGATTGATGATCTCGGCATCCACTGGTATGCCCAGGTCACCCTGAACGATTACGAAGGTCTCGGGTATGAACTCCGGGTACCTCTTTTAGAGAAACGGGTCCGGGACTTTCAGGATCTGAGTGGCCGACTCGGAAAAGAGCGAGTTATCTGGCGGTTCGATCCCCTCCTTCTCTCTGATAATCTTTCTCTCTCTTCTCTTCAAGAACGTATTGAACGCTTATTCTCTCTATTGGGGCCATACTGCGAGCGGATGGTCTTTAGTTACATTGATCTCAGGTACCGGGGGGTGATGAGGAATATGAAGCAGTATGGATTGACTGATATCAGGGAATTTTTGCCAGATGAAAAACTGCAGGTTGCAGAGGTGCTTGAGCGGTGTGCACAGAAGTATGGGGTTCTGGTTATGGCCTGCTGTCAGGAACTCGATCTCAGAAGGTATGGAATTGTCCCCGGACGCTGCGTTGATGACCGGATCTTTCGTAGAATCGCAGCACAGGATCCTGAGTTCATGGGTTGGCTTGAGCGGGATGCCCGAAAAGATACCGGGCAGCGGGCTCATTGTACCTGTATCGTCTCCAAGGATGTAGGTGAGTACTCAACCTGTCTGCATCAGTGCAGGTACTGTTACGCAAACCGGAGCGATGAGATGGTTGCCGGGCGATATCTCCTCCACCGGCAGGCAATAAATCAGGGTATCATCCCTGAGTCAATAGTGCCTGAGTTCTGATCATCTTTATCTGAGTGAAACCCGCATTATGGATCAGATGGTGGAATGTGAGTTCTGCGGAACCGAAGTCTCTGGTGGTTCTGCTTTTACCTGCACCTATTGTCATGGGACCTTCTGTCCTGCACACAGGCTTCCCTTCAACCATGCCTGCCCGAATATTGAGGAGTGGCGTAACTCTAAGCCCTCAGCAAAAAAAGTGAAAAAGCAAACATCCGAATCCAGGGTTCTGACTGATCAAAAAGGCCTTGTGGTTGGTGGTGTGCTGATGCTTGCCCTGATCATCGTGTTCCTTCTCCTCTTCAGGATATTGTAACCGGGAATCTGAGGTCCAGCTGATTACCAAGGTGGACCAGAAATTTCTTTCCGAAGGGTTCACTCTCAAGGCAGGTCATCAGACTGACCGGCAGGTCTTTTTCTGGATGAATACATGATGCTCCCAGAGTGATTGCAGCGGTTGTATCAGTATCCCCACCGAGTAAAATTGATTCACGAAGTACCCGATAGGGGTTATCCCCATAATTCTGAAGAATGGAGATCACAGCACCAAGAAGGATCAGTGACTCTGTATATGGAACTCCGTATCCGGCATGTTCACAGAGAATGATCTCGGGACTCCATCCTGAATCTATGATTCTTTTCAGGTATTCTTTTCCTTCAGGAGTAAGGCTGGGTATCTTTTCCGGGAGGTTCTGTACAATCTCTTGAAAAGATCTCTTCAAATAATACCGTTCATGGCAGATCAGTGCTATTCCAACCGTTGCGGCAATGGCATCTGGATGGCCATGCGTGATCCGGGCACTAAGCGTTGCACACCTGATAACCTCATCAAGGTCAGGGATAAACCCGATAGGCAGTGCCCGCATGGCCGCCCCATCGCTTTTTCGCTCTCGGATCTCATCTTCTGAAAGACTTTGCAGAAACTCGGATCCATTTTTTGAATCCTGTAGCATCCGTGTTGTAACTGGTGAATACCCGGAACGTGGATCACGTCTGTATGCAATAAGCAGGCTATCAGCAAGGTTCTCTTCTGTGAAGGGTTTTGCTGATACAAGGAGTTCAGTCACACCAATAGCCATCTGGGTATCATCAGTATACCTGTCAGTGACGTGACATGAAATCGGATCATCAGGAAGGGTTATTTCAAAACGGCTTTTATTCTCAAACCCTGCTCCAAATGCGTCGCCGATGGCCATGCCTACAAGAAGTCGTGCACCAGGACGTAAGTCTGGCAGTTTTTCTTGTGAGTCAGAATAATCAGGGTTCATTGCAACCCGAAAAAAGAGAGATTATACGATTTTGTCACAGCGCAGGCACTCGTTGTATCCTTTCTCCTTGATCAGTTTCAGAATATCGCGGGGGTTGCCATGGCATTTGAACTCGCCGTTTATCATCACATGGCCTTTGTCAACATCAAGATAATCCATGATGTACCCGGTATGGGTGATGACAAGTCCGCTGTTTTTACGGTTAGCAAACCGCTGGTGTTTCTGGAGGAGGAATGCAATGGACTCGCCCATGAGGTGAATATTTTCAAGATCCACACCACTCTCAGGCTCGTCAAGCATGATGAACGAGGGATCCTGCACCATCATCTGGAGGATCTCACTCCGTTTTATCTCGCCACCAGAGAATCCCTGGTTGATGTCACGTTCAAGAAAATCCACCATGTTCATCCGGGTAATGGCAGGCTGGATATCCCGGTCTTTATCAGGGTTGATGACGTTCAGCATCTTTCCAAGTTTCAGACCTGATATTGTGGGAGGGCGCTGGAACATGATTCCCATGCCGAGTCTTGCCCGTTCATGAACCGGTTTATCTGTTACATCAACCCCGTTCATGATGATCTTTCCACTGGTCACCTTGTAGGCATCAAAGCCCATAATAGCCATCAGGAGGGTTGATTTACCAGAACCGTTCGGTCCCATGAGCACGTGGGTTTCCCCTTGCTCGATGTGCAGATTTATCCCATGAAGAATCTCACGGTCCCCTATCGCAACATGCAGATCCTGTAACTCTAGCATAGACGGTTCTCTTATAGATTTCACTCTTCAGGCCATTTGATTGTTGTCAGTTAAACGTGATTTTTTCTGTCTTCAGGAATTTATAGCAGTTGCTTGCCCGCGTCAGTTCCGGGCATGCATTCAAAGACGCCGCTGATTTTAAGGATGAGGAGGGATTTTGCCGGAAGACCTGGTTTTTTCTCGTGAATCATCTCTGTCATCCGGGCATGCTCTGGTCCTGATGTTTTTACTGTCACATCTGCCTTTATCTGGTAGCATCCTTTTGCACCTGCTCCATAGAGATAAATGGCTGCCTTCGGGTTTTCAAGCACATTTTTCAGGCTTTTGTGCATGAAATTGTCACCGATCCAGATCGTCTCAGGATCGATGAGAAAGACTGAGCCCATTGGAGCAACATTCGGAATGCCATCTTTTGAAGCAGTTGCGAGAGGAAAGACCTTCAGTGCTGAGAATGCCTCACAGATTTCAGGAGTTAATGTAACCATAGTAGTAACATGATGCCTTCGGTATCTCATTAATCTTCGGATTAGCTAGTCTGGGAAAAAGTGGACGACGGTGATACTCAACCTATTCTTGAAAGATGATATGGTTCCTGGCGCTCCGTCTGTTAAGACGTACACCGGTTTTGGATGTGTATCTCATGGCCATTGTGGATCTGACACAACGCAATTCCTGGTCCTGGTGTTCTACTCCTGCATTCTGACGATGTATCCCTCTATTCCGGAAATCATCAGGGGCTTTGGAAAAATTCCCTTACCAATCAGGATTCCTTCAACAACGGTCTTATCCTTGGTGACCATACTGAATTGAACAGCAAATGATCCCTCCCTGTTGATTCCATCCTGTATCTGTTGTCTGACTTGTTCACGTTCTCCCTGCTGAATCAGGTCTGGCAGGCAGACTTGCCCGGCCTCAACCAGGTCGGTTTGGGTATACCCGGTAACATGTCTGGATCCCTCATCAACATATTCGAATCCAAGTGCAGCATCTGCCTTGCACCGAAATGCCATTGCGGTGGTTTTTTTGTATTGTCTGTTCATAATATCATTCAGAAGGCTTACCTTCCGAGAGCAATCATTATACAGAGAAATGGGAATAAGGAAGGTAAAGCCTTATGGACTGGATCACTGTATGCCTGAACCACCGGATTTCCAGGATGGCCAAAGTATGCTTCCCTATCACCGGAGGGTCTTTCTTGTTCCTGTTCTGGCATTGATCGTTCTGATTGTCATGTCAGGCGAAGCAATGCTCACTGCTGCCCTTCCCCAGATTGCCCATGATTTTGTCGCTCCTGGTGTTTTCAATTCGTGGATTCTTCCCATGGTTCTGCTCGTCGGCGCAGCAGGAGCACCGTTTATCGGAACTGCAGGAGACCGGTTTGGCAGACGCAAACTCCTTCTCCTCTGCCTTTTTATCTATATTTTCGGTCTCTTCCTCGGGCTTGTCGCAGATACTATTGTTGTTCTTCTTCTCTCCCGGGCAATGCAGGGGATTGGGATTGCCTGTTTCCCTCTCGCCTATGCTCTTGTCAGGGACAACCTTCCAGAACGTGAATCCGATGTCGGGATCGGTATATTGAGCGCCATGTATGGTGCCGGTATGTTCGTCGGTGTCATCATCGGTTCGTTCATGACCGAACTCTTCTCATGGAGGACGACATACCTGGCCCTGATTCCTGCAGCACTATTTCTGATTCTTCTCACTATCAGGTTCATACCCGGAACACGACCTGAAATGCCTGACAGAATAGATACCCAGGGCCTTGACTGGTGGGGTTTTATCACCCTTCTTTCTGCCCTGTTCCTTGGCCTCGTCTCGCTTTCTCTTCCTGATTCAGGGCAGGAAGTTCTTCGTATAATCTGCGGGGCACTTGCTTTATGCCTGGCCCTGGTGTTTTTCCGGATAGAACTTAAGACGAAAAGACCCCTGGTTGATATCAGGATGGCAGCGAAACGTCCTGCCCTTCTCCTGCTTGGGATAGGAACATTAACCCTGTTTTTGTTCATGATGCTTCTTCAGGAGATGCCATTCCTTATTCAGTCCTCAACCGGTCTCGGGATGAGTGCTGGATTCGTCGGTTTAGTCCTGATGCCTGGCACACTCAGTGATATGATCTCAGGTCCGCTTACCGGAAGACTTGTTCTCTCACGAGGTGTCCGTCCGGCATGCATTCTCGGATCAGTTCTCCTGGTGCTTGCATCCGGTTTCCTTCTGGCAGGTATACCCTCTCTGCTGGTTCTTGCCGTTGTCTGGATGCTCTTTTCTGCAGGGATGTCAGTCACAACGACTGCATGCATTATCGCATACATCAGTTTCTTTCCCCCCTCCCGTACTGCAGAAGCAACCGGGCTTGTTCAGAGTGTTCAGACAATCGGTGCAATGGTCGGTCCGGTGATTACCGGAGTGGTTCTTGCACAAGCAACGGTATCTTCGATAAAGAACGGATCGGTGTGGTCTGAACCTGCCTCGTTCACGTTTACACACCTGCACGGTGTAGCCCTCGTCTTTAGTTTGATAATTCTCCTTTGTTCTGCCTTGATCAAAACCAGGTCTGAAAGGGACTCCGGGCCAGCCAATACCACCGTTCCCTGACATGGCAACAGATGTCTGCATAAGGTGTGCAGACAAGATCTGATTCCATGTCTTCCTCTGAGAAACTCTGCCCGTTTGACAAGAAGCCCTGTATTACTGCTTTATGTGCTATCTGGTCACAAGATAACGGGCTCTGTGCCCTGGCCCTGATTCCTGCTGTAATCAGCGGAAATAAACCTGCTTCGAGTGCTCCAAGGGCAAAAGAAAAGATGGCATCTTCAGGCCTGTCTGGAAAGTTTAAAGATCCGCTCTTTGACTAAAGTTTTATAACCCATCTCCTAAACAGGATTCAGGGCACATTCTGAACTTTGATCATATTGGTTCTGCCCTGGACTCCTGCAAAATTACCGGCAATAATGATCAGGCGATCTCCTGAAGTGATCAGATCTCTCTCTTTTGCCAGTTCAAGTGCAATGAAAAAGAGCTCGTCTGCCGTATGGATTGGTGTATGAATACAGGGGATAACACCCCATCGTATGAGAAGCCGTCTTGCGATCTGTTCATCTGGGGTGATTGCAAGGATGGGATTTCCCGGCCTGCAGCGTGAAACCCTCTCTGCGGTGATACCTGACCTGGTAAATGCCACGATTGCCCGGCTCTCCAGTTCGTTTGCCAGGTAACATGCACTGTAACTAATGATTCCGGATGGTCCGGTCTCATGCCAGAGCCTTCTCTCATCCAGGATTTTATGGTATGGAAGATGCCGCTCTGTCTCACATGCGATCTCTGCCATCATCCTGACTGCCCGTGCCGGGTCTTTTCCGATTGATGTCTCTGCAGAGAGCATGGTTGCATCGGTTCCGTCTGCAATCGCATTGGCCACATCGGCGACCTCTGCCCTGGTTGGCCTCCCATGTTCAACCATTGACTCAAGCATCTCAGTCGCGGTTATAACCGGCTTTCCTGCCTTATTGCAGGACCTGATGATCTCTTTCTGAACATAGGGGACACAGGCAATCGGGAGTTCAACGCCCAGATCGCCTCTTGCCACCATGATTCCATCTGCTGCTGCCAGGATCTCATCAAAGAGGTCGACTGCATTTTTTGTCTCTATCTTTGCTATCAGCGGGATTTGTACCTGTTTTTCAGAGAGGATTGAGCGAACAACAATGATATCGCCAGCTGAACCTACAAAAGACAGTGCGACAAAGTCAGGGTTGAGCTCAGCAGCAAATGAGAGGTTCTTTACAAGTTCATCGTTGGCATACGGGATATCTGGTCTGCGACCCGGAATAACCACTCCGGCGCCCATCCGGATAGAACCGCCAGAAACCACTTCTGCGCATATGTTCTCACCGACACATGTGACCCTGAGCAGGACTGCGCCATCAGCAAGAAGAATTGCATCTCCTTCGCACACCACCGGGATGTAGTCAGCCGGTCCGATTCCAATCTCGTCATTATGAGGGTCTGCAGAGAGAATCACCTTCTCATGAAGAGAAAGATCTCTATCTGATTCCGGAAGCGATCGCACCCTGAGTTTAGGACCGGGAATGTCAATCATGACTGCAACCTGTCTGCCTAAATCCCTGGCAACGTGTCTTATCATGGTCATTGTCGCCTGATGTTGCTCAAGAGATCCATGTGAGAGGTTAAGTCTCGCAATATCCATACCGGCGCGGATCATGTTGCTGATCGTTTCGATATCAGCAGAAGCTGGCCCGATAGTGGCGATGATCCGGGTCAACCTGACACCGGGGCCTGAAGGAGTGTCGGTACCTGTATGTATCCCGCTCATCATACCAGTACATCCTCGTCTTTCTATATAGTTCGAATCAGTCGACCCATGACTGCCTGCTTGTGGGTCTGTCACTCTGGTTAAATCCACGAAAAAAACATTTCGTTCTTTTGATTTCTTATCAACATGCAATGCACTATAAAAACCGGCAATGATAACCATGATCCATGGATCCGGCAGAGCGTGAAGATCTCCTTCTTGCAGTCTCCCGTCTGGAGTCGAGGAATGGGAGAAAACCTGACGCTGCAGAGATAGCCGGTTTTTTACAGCGGAATATATCTGACGTTCAGGATCTCTTGCGCAAGACTGTAGCATCAGGGGAGGTTGTGGCTGATGCTGACGGTTTTGTGTCTCTGACTGCCTTGGGTGGAACAGCTGCTGAAGCAGTGATGAAGAAGCATAAGGTACTTGAGACGTTTTTTGAAGAGATGCTCGGAATGGACCGGAGCGATGCTCACAAGCAGGCCTGTACCCTTGAGCATCATGCATCTGAAGAGACCATTCGCCGCCTCAAACGTTTTATCTGTAGAGATCCGCCATCTCCGGAAACGGTACAGGCGGATGCGACTGCATTTCGCATGCTTGCAGACTGTAATGAAGGTGAGCGGGTCTGTATTGAGGCGATGAAAGAATGCAGGCGTGCAGGACGGCTCGCCGATCTCGGGCTTATTCCAGGAGAAGAAGTGGTTGTTCTTCGCCGTATGGCTAAGACCATATTAATACAGGTGAAAGGCTGCAATGTTGCCATCAGCGCCGATATTGCACGACTGATTCTAGTCGGGATCTGCAGATGAAGATTGGGCTAATTGGAAATCCGAATGTAGGTAAGTCACTCATCTTCTCCCAACTTACTGGAGTGGGCGTTGAGATAAGCAATTATCCCGGAACTACGGTTGATCTCTGTACCGGAACGGTCTGTCATAATAGGACACAGATCGAGGTGGTCGATCTCCCCGGGATTTACTCTCTTGACGGGGCGAACTCAGAAGAAGAACTTGTCAGGGATACCGTTGTAAAAAGAGCATTTGATGTATATGCTCTCATTCTCGACGCAACCCACCTGGAACGAAACCTGTACCTTCTTCTCCAGCTGATAGAGTTTGACCTGCCGGTGGTTGTGATTCTCAATATCATTGATGAAGCAGCCAAGGCGGGAATCACGATAGATATCGATCGACTCTCGTCCCTGATCGGCGTACCGGTGATTCCAACCGCTGCTTCTCTTGGGCGTAACATCGATCAGATAATTCCACTTGCAACCAGTCATGCCAGGGCCGGAACATATCCTGTCGAGTATGATCTGCATATCGAGGCAGCAGTCCGGAGTCTTGAGAGGCTTGCCGGTACCAGCCGGGCAGAGGCCCTTTTGGCCCTTCAGGGGTTTGGGACTGATCCGGTGTTGATGGAGGCTGCAGCAACAATAGTCCCTGAAATAATTGATGAACACCGGATGTCTGTTCATCAGCTGATAGCAGCGAATCGGCACCATGCAGCCTCCCGGATCGCTTCAGAGGTAGTGACCAGAAACACTCCCGGGTTGTTTTCAGATCCTGATCAGTACCTGACCCGTATCTTTCCTGGTGTACCGATTATGGTTGCCTTTCTGGCCTCGATGCTGACGATCGTCTTTGTTATAGGATCATACCTGGAAGAGATCATCGTTGATATCTTTGAGTTCCTGATTGTAAGTCCGATTAAGACTGCAGGTTTTGATCCCCTGATATCTGAGGTACTCTTATCACTTGCGATAGCAATCCAGGCTGGTCTCGGAGTTGCCTTCCCGTATGTCTTCACATTCTACCTGTTGATCTCACTCGTAGAGGATTCGGGATACATGACGAGGATTGCATTTCTTGCCGACCGTGTGATGCACCGGTTCGGGCTTCATGGTCAGGCGATCATTCCGATGGTCCTTGGTCTTGGGTGCAATGTACCTGCCATCATGGGCATCCGCCAGCTTGGGACACGCCGGGAGCGGACAATTGCTGCCGTTCTGATAACGATGGTGCCCTGCTCTGCCCGGACTGTCATCATTGCAGGAATTGTTGCAGCCTTTATTGGCATTGCCGCTGCCCTCTCTCTCTATCTCATCGTCATTGTTCTGATTGTTGTAACCGGTGTTATTCTCTCCAGGATAACTCCGGGAAACCCTCTTGGCATGGTCCTGGAACTTCCTCCGCTCCGCACTCCACGCCTTTCCCAGGTGATCACCAGATCATGGCTTCATATCAGGGAGTTTCTGGTCATCGCGATGCCTCTTCTGATGGTCAGCAGTGTCATTCTCGGACTGGCCGGATTTTACGGGATCACAGCCCTCTTTCAGAATGCAGTCGCTCCCTTTATGGAAAATGTGCTTGGCCTTCCGGGATTTGCCTCGACAGCTTTGCTCTTTGGAATTCTTAGAAAGGAGATGGCGTTTGAGACCCTCATTGTCCTTGCAGGAACAGCAAACCTGCCGACAGTTCTGACATCGCTTCAACTCTACATCTTTGCTCTGGTCAGTACCCTGTTTGTCCCCTGTATCTCAACGATTGCTGTTCTTTCCAGGGAGATGGGGTGGAAGACAGCATTGCTTATCGCATGTTACACCCTTGTTCTTGGCCTTGGAGCCGGTGCAGTTCTTCATCTGATCTTTGTCTGATGAATCTGATGATGTATCTGGCCCATACAGTCATGGGCTCAACCTCCGGGATTCAGAGTTTTAGGACGGACATGAGCGGTGAAGATAAGAGATCTTCTTTCCCACTCTGAGCATGGATGACTGGGCATGCATTGTGGGTGGAGTTGAGCGGAGGAGTGAAGACCGGTACCTGGTGGTAAATCCGTTTTCAGGGGAGGTTGTCGGTCAGGTATCCCGCTGTAGTGCTGAAGATATTGAAGAGGCCCTGCAGGCAGCAACAGCGGGTTCAACTGTAACAGCAGAACTTGCTGCTCATCAGCGCGCTACAGTCCTTCGCAGGCTTGTAGACCTGATGACTGCTCATCGTGAGGAGTTCATCACCCTCCTCATTGCAGAGGGGGGAAAACCCCGCCGGAATGCTGAAGGAGAGACTGCCCGGGCTATCGAGACAATCCTCATCTCAGCTGAAGAAGCGGTACGGATTGGCGGCGAAGTGATTCCTCTTGACCGGACAGTGCCCGGTGAGGGCTGTATTGGAATAGTCCAGAGATTTCCCGTTGGGGTTGTTCTTGGCATCACCCCGTTTAACTTCCCGCTGAACCTGGCATGTCACAAACTCGGACCGGCCGTCGCCTCAGGTAATGCCATCATTTTAAAGCCAGCATCTGCAACCCCCCTTTCGTCCCTCCTGCTTGGCAGACTACTTCTTGAGGCTGGATATCCTCCGGCTGCGGTGAGTGTTCTTATCTGCAGCCCGGATGATGCTGAAAGACTGGCAGCAGATCAAAGAATAGGATGCTTCTCTTTCACCGGGTCGCCTGAGGTTGGCTGGCACCTGCGATCCCGTGCCACATATGCAAAGGTGACCCTTGAACTTGGCGGGAACGGTGCCGTTATTGTCCATGAGGATTGTGACCTCTCCCATGCTGCATCCCGGATCATCGAAGGGGGATTTTCACAGGCAGGACAGGTCTGCATCTCGGTCCAGCGTGTCTTTGTGCACCGGCCAGTATTTGAACCCCTTTTGACCCGGCTTGGTGAACTGGCTGATGGCCTGGTTGTCGGAGATCCATCAGATCCCAAAACTGATGTCGGGTCCATGATCTCAAAAGAAGCTGCTGAACATGCCCTGAAACGAATCCAGGATGCCTGTAGTGCCGGAGCAACGCTTATAAAGGGAGGTAGTCTTTCCGGGTCATTGCTCCAGCCGACAATCCTAACCGGAACAAAGGCAGGAATGGAGGTGAACTGCAGAGAAGTTTTTGCACCAATTATTACAGTCACTCCATACGACACCTTCGAACAAGCAGTTGCAGATGTAAATGATTCAGTATACGGACTTCAGGCAGGAGTGTTTACCCGCGATCTCCTGAGAGTCAGGTATGCGTTCTCTCATCTTAAGGTCGGCACCGTTGTCATCGGAGATATCCCCACCTTCAGAGTTGACATGATGCCATACGGTGGGGTGAAGCGTTCCGGCTCTGGACGAGAAGGGCCCAGGTATGCAATCGAGGAGATGACAGATACCAGAATGATGATTATCCGGGATCCCTGATTGCAGGTAATTACCATCGGGCTGTATTAATCCAGTTGTTCATCCCCTGACCGGCCGAAGATCCGATCAGAGAACATAAATGCCGGGATTGTATAACCTACTATCAGCATACGTCTGTTTCCGGCATCAGATCATTATGATGAGATGAAGGTCGGGTTCAGTCAGCCATAATTAAAAAATCCGGGGTCGTATGAAGCTGGAGAGAAATAGCATTATCGCGATCGTATTCGGAGTTACCCTTGCGATCCTGCTCCTGTTCAATGTTGTGACTTCCGGGTTTAAGGTAGAATTTAAAGGGATTCTTGTCTCTGTTTATTTTGCAATCTGGGTCGCTGCAGTAGCATTTGTTCTCTTCACCTTTGTCATCCCTTATATCAATACAAGAAAGGAAGAGAAAAAGAAAGGCAAGGCAGGCACGTCAGGTGCAACTCCTCCACCATATAAATCTCCGAGATCTGGTCTCCCGGTCAGAGAGAGGATCACTGCCTACGTTACAGAACGAAGGAAAGAGGATGGGCTTCCCGCTCCCGAACCACTCAGGCCTGCCCGCCCTGCAGCTTCAGAAGTTCCGGTTTCACCAGCCGCTGCCAAGGCTGCTGCAGCCGGCATGGTTGCTGCTTCTGCAGCTGCTGCAGTTTCTTCTGTTCAGCCTGAGAGTGCAGATACCGGAGATCTTGGAGACCTTCCACTCCCTGATGACTTTGGATCTGAAGGATCTGGTGACGAAGCAGGTGAACTTCCCGGTCTTGATGACGATTTCGGGGATATGGATGAGTTTGGCGGTGGTGAAGAGATGCTGTCAGACTTTGGCGATGATACCTCAGGTCTTCTCACAGATGACGGAGGGGCTGTTTCTTCTGACATACCAGAGTCACCTGTAGAGTCTGGATCAACCGGGGAACTTCCCGGGTTTGATGGAGATCTGGACTCTGAAATTGGGGAGTCAGATATCATGGGAGATGATTCGATGATGGATCTCTCAGGTGATGATCTCCTTGTTATGGATGAAGAGCAAGCATCAGCTCCGGCAGAAGACCTCTCTGTAGAGTCAGACGGTGGCCTTTCTGAGGCCGGGCTTCCGGATCTTGATGATACCCTCTCTCTTGAGCCTGATATGATGGAGAGTGATCTGTCTGGCGGCGATGAGGACTTTGGCGATATTGAGTTTGTGGATCTTGAACCCGAAGAGCCAAAGAAACCAGCAAAGAAATAACTCTTTTTTCAGGATCAGAAACCATCTAAATACCTGGTTATAACAGTACTGATCACATATGCGAGTGTCCTGCCTGTCCTGTTATCTCCTCCTTGTTTTTATCTTCGTTCCTGCCTGCACGACTGCAGTAATATCTCCCTGGTCTGATCTTACGGTATCAAAAATATCTGCTCCCCTGACAGCATATCCCGGGTATCCGTACCCGATCAATGTCACGGTTGAAAACCACGGGAATGCAACATCTGGCCTTATATCAGTCGGGTTTTATCTCTCAACCGACGAGCATCTCTCAAAGAATGACACGTTTATTCAGGTTACAACCGGCGATCCACTTGCACCGGGAGCATCTGTGGAGCTCTCCTCTCTTGATACCATGCCGTTATCTGTCTCCCCGGGCAGTTACCGTCTGTTTGCCTATGTTGAGGATCATGAGGGAGATGAGCAGCATCTCCTTGATAACTCAGCACTTCTGACTGCTCCAGTGAAAGTAGAGTCCCGGACACTTCCTGATACCGGTGTTCTTGCGAGTAAAGCGGCAAAGACCATCTTTTCAATGACCAACAATTACAGGGCAGCAAACAATGCCTCTCCTCTTGTCTGGGATGATGATCTTGCAAGACTTGCAGTAAATTATTCTGACAGGATGGTTGCCCAGAAGTTTTTCAGCCACACGGACCCTGACGGGCATGATCAGTCTGACCGGGCGGCAGCAGCCGGGTACAAAGCCGTGAAAGAGATAACAGGAGGAGAGAGGATCGGAGTTGCAGAAAATATTGCATATATCGGTACTGGTAATGTTGCCGGGTATGGGTATGTGGATCCCACTGATCCAGAATCCATAGCCAAAGGGATCATGACCGGCTGGATAAAAAGTCCCGGACACCGTACCAACATTCTGGACCCCTTATCAAGCCATATCGGAGTCGGACTGAGTTTCAACGGAGAATATTGGTACGCAACTCAGGAATTTTATTAGTCAGTGAGGATAACGTACACCATGAATATGACCGGGCCGGGCAGGAGAGAGTTTTGATTTTGGCAGATTGTGAACAGGTATGAATAGATTCACGGGCTGCAAACCATCTATTCGACCAGGTGCTCTTCCTCCTGCAGGTACCATCTACCAGATCTGTTCTGATGATACAGGAACACTTGTGGTTACCGGGATAACTCCTTGTTTAGATGAATCATCGATATCCCTTCCGCAGTTACTCGATATTCTCGTCCCCCGTCAGGCAATGGACGTTATCAGGGGTCTTGTCAGCGAGGCGAGTGATCCTGGTGAGATCCTTCCCGGATATGTTCCAACCGGCCAGGAAGGGAAAGACATCAAGATTGTTCTGACCCGTTTGTCTGATAATACAGTCTCGGTTGTATGGGGGGGCCTGGTATCATCTGCTGGCGGATCTGAACCAATTCATCTTGGACATGGTGATACTCCTGATGTTATTTCACGGCATGATCGGGATTTTATCTTTGGTTCTGCAACCCCGTCATCCATCTCTCTCTTTGGGCTCCGGCCGAGTGAACTCAACGGAACCTCACTCATGAGTTATATCCATCCCGAGGATCTCCCCAGAGTGTATTCCTGCAGTAAGGCACTATTGTCAGTTCCGGAAGTATGCCGCATCCGATACCGGCTCAAAAATAGTCTTGGTGATTATCGCTGGGTTGAATCTGTTTTTACATCAACTTTTCGATCAGATGGCACATTTGGCGTTATGATGGCATCAACGAGGGAGATGGATACTATTGTCAGAGCAGAACAGGCAGCCAGGGGTGCAAATGCCAAGCTCAATCTGCTCAACGGGATTATCAGGCATGATATCATTAACCAACTGACAGGATTGATTGGGTACCTTGATATCCTCTCAGAACTTGTTGAGGGTGATGATGCACAGATGCTGATATCCAAGGAACAGGACATTGTTGCAAATATCCAATCCCTGGTTAATCTTACCCGCGATTATCAGGGAATTGGTCTTTACCCGCCTGATTTCATCGATATAGATGCAGTTGTGTACAAAGTTCTCTCCAGGCGTGAATTTGCAGGACGGATCAGATCAGAGAGGTCTCTTGACGGGCTCTCAATATATGCTGACCGGATGCTGGAGCAGGTAATGTTTGAGATCGTCTCAAACAGTCTAGATCTTGGGGGTGATCAGGTGATGATCAGATTCAGGTATACCATCACTGATGATGGTCTTACTCTGATTATTGAAGACAACGGGCCTGGTATTGCAGATACAGAAAAGGAACGTATCTTTTCAAGGGCTGGTCAGAATTGTTTAGGCCACGGCCTCTATATGGCAACCACGATTCTTGATATCACCGGAATTCAGATCAGGGAGACCGGGATTGCCGGCCAGGGTGCACGGTTTGAGATTCTTGTTCCCCGTGACGGGTATCGTCTTACTTCTGCCTGATCTGCAGGTGACTGAGCCCTGGAAGGTTCAGGAGATCACTGAACTGATCCAGGATATGGTGCGGTTTTACTTCCGGCATCTCTATCTGTATCCAGTCCCCGTATCGCGCAAACACGGTTGTCAATCCGAGTTCCAGTCCCGGAACCACTTCCCTTCTCAGTGAGTCACCAACGACCCAGGTTTCTGATGGTGTTACGTGAAGTTGCTCCATTGCCAGAATAAAGGATGCATGACCCGGTTTTCTCTGCCCTGATATGTCAGGGGTGACAAGCACCGGGAAGCAGGAATCTATTCCGAGTTTGTGCATTCTCTCTTCTGCCTGAGAGCTGAAAGCATCAGTAACAACAGCGATCTTCACTCCGGCTTCCTTGATGGCATCTAGTGTCTCTTCAACACCGGGATACAGGGCGATGGTATCGAGTTTCACCTCATCGTACACGATTCCGGCTTTTTTTGCCAGTTGCTCTGAGTATGCATTGATGTCGCGTAAATAATCCGTAATATGAGCGTGGTCCTCAAAGTTGTATTTGGGTCTGAGGAAGTATGAGAAGAGTTCTTCTCCTGATCCTGCCCCTGTCAGCTGAGCAACAGCGTTGCAGGCTGCCTGTTTTGCATCCACGAATGTACACAGCGTATTGTCGAGATCGAAGAGAATTGCTCCGGGAAGAGGAGGTCTGTATGCATCCATGTGTACATAGATATCTGCTTTGTCTCACCATAGGGTTATGGAGAATGTAGTGTCCTTTTTATGGATTTTTATATTCCGTTAGTACTGCCTGGCAGCGGTTCATTGATTAAGTCAGCAATAGAGATTATTGGTATTGTTTATCTGATGGTGTCAATATGCAGGATGGGCCGGTTGTAATACGCGAAGATGTCACCGTTTCTCTTGATAAGGATCTGATCAACGATCTGCTGGGGATTGCCGAGTCACGTGAGATGACATTATCTGTCCTTGTACGTGAGGTTCTTGGATCATTTTGCAGGGCGTTTCATGCCGGTTCTGACTGGACGACAGTGTCTCCGGTTGGATCTTCTTTCTCACCTGATCTGGTGCAACTGACTGATGCGGTAGGGGAAGGATCGGTTTCTCAGTTGGAGTCCAGGGTAACTGCTCACGATCTGCTCTTTGCTGATCTCCAGAGACGGCTTTCTGTTCTTGAATATAATGCCGGGATATCCCGCATTGCTCCCCAGCATGCCACTCCTGAACCAGCAACTCTTCAGGCGACCCTTTCTCCAGGTTCAAACCCTCTGGCTGCTGTTATTGATTGTGACACGCCACTCGCAGGGTCGGTATCTGATGATGCCCTGGTCAAGATTCGAAAACCGATACCACCGGTGATGACCTCGATTGATACCAACTCCATTGGCAGAATCAATCCGGAGCAGGTGTACTCACAGACTGAGGCTGCAGCTCTGCTTCATCTTTCCATCTCGACCATCAGGAAGTATGTGAAAGAACAGCGGATAGGATTTCAGAAGATTGGCAGATCCACGGTCTTTCGAGGCCAGGATCTTCTGAACTATCTCGCCCAGTCCGGATGATGGATCAGAGAGTTTTTTTCTCAAGGAAATAAGTACTGTATACCGTGGCATGCCGGGTGTTGATGGGGGTCAACCCGGGTCCTGCCAGAATAGTACCGGGGGTCAGCGTGCGAATCAGCGGATGGGTTATTCTTCTTGGAATTTTGGTTTTTTTCTTTGCTTTACTGGTGGTGCCAGTTTATGCATCATCTGAGCAGCATTCTCCAACGATGATTATTCCAACCAAATATCACCTGATGTTGATAGACATGGTCGAGGAAGAGCATGCAGCATCTCCTGTGGCAACCCCGACTCCTGATATCACGACGCTATCTGCAAAATCAGAGAACTCTGCATCAGTTAGCAGCACTGATGACAGCGCTCTCCTATCTGCGGGTCTCAAGCGTGATGCCTCCCGGAGTCTCATGGGTCGGGGTTTTGTTCAGACGAATTTTGATGTGAGTTTTGATAATCAGGGCAAGAAAATTGACAATCATGAGATGTTTTCAGCCCGGGGGCTATTTGATGTTCATGTTACCCATGGGCTGAATTGATGGGTTTACAACCAACGGGTATAAATCTGTATACTCTCAACATAATGAGGCAGGGCCTGTGGTCTAGTTGGTTATGACACCGCCTTTACACGGCGGAGGTCCGGAGTTCGAATCTCCGTGGGCCCATTAAATAAGCCGCCTGTCGGCGGTTTTTTAACATAATATTTTCTTGTTACCTGTATCGTTACGTTAAGGATACTCTGCTTTTTATTATGTGGTTAGTCCGCTTATTCTTCTTCTTTAATGGCAGGAAAGAAGGTGTTAATGCATAAACTACCTGATTTCTGTTTAATCTTGTAATTCTATTTCATCAGGAACAATTTTTATCCCTGGTAAAATGAGTTTGGTAGCCTAACTTTGTCACTAACAAGAAATATGTGTGTCCTTATTGGTGGTTGAATTGACTAAAATGAAAATAAAATTAAGAACTAAGGAACTAGAGCCTAATGTAATATACCCTCTCCTCTCGGCACCGTTTTCCTCGTCAATAAATTGTATGAGGTTCTGAATTTTTGCGATATTTTCAGAAAACACAAGACAAGGGGTATCAATATTAATAATCTGTTTCGAGCCCTCATCAACTACAAATTGACTGATAACTTCAGCATAAAGAGATCTCACGACTGGATCAACCGGCCTGAAGTACTTGCCGATTTTTCCCTCCCTAATTTCAGCGAAAGAATTCTGTATCGTGTCCCTGAAATCCTTGACACTAATCGGGAAGAAATCATCTCTGACGTCCAGGATGTTCTATTGTTTGAGATACGAATTTGTGCAAAAACCAAACCAACATTAACATGGACTGGATTAGGTTTATTCTTCATAACAATGAGGCTCATCTTGGAAAGTATGGATACAGCCGGAATCATCGTCCTGATAAAAAACAGATTACGGTTGGCGTACAGAACTTTTTGACCTGATAAATATTCCAATTGGAATGACAATCGAATACGACAATCTCTATGATCAGACTCCCTTTAAGAAGACGTATAAGCAGTCAAACCATCGGTTGAGAGAGGGCTTTTTGGTGATATTCGATAAAGAGCGAATAGTTTCACAAATACCCAAATAATCCGGGCAGATAATCTCCAGTATATCCCCGGAAAGAAACTCAACAAGGGCGATGACAAGATAATTGCCGAATTTGAAACATATAATCCTCAGGTTATTGATAAAGAATCAGAGATTGGAGGAATTAAAATAGAGAAGCCGAACATTACAAACTATCTCTACTTCTCTAAAAAGTTGTTAAGGAGCAGTTGGAATCCAGAGCCAGACAAGTCGTTCGAGAGATAATAAAAGCAAAGGTCATTCAGGAGAGTATTGATAGGAATAAGGCTCTTCCAAAACGATTCAGGATAAACAATCTTCTTGTGGACGTGGAATACTCTATCCAGACAAAACTTATTGAACTCTCCGAAGATAATGCCGTCATGTTCCTTAAAGAGAAATTCATCACAGGGAGAGAGGGATTCTTCTGCCTAAAATCGAGTAAGAATATGACACTTTCTAAAGCTCTTCTGACCTATCGAAAAAAGAGCTCGATTGAGAAGATATTCAACTCTCTTAAAAATGTGTTTGAGATCAAACCATTACGTGTATGGGACGATAACAGTATTTACAGAGCGTTAATCATTGGGTTTATCGCATAGTTATTTGTTTTACTTATCCGATTTGATATCCCGGAACTGAAGCATACGTCAACAAAATTCATCAAAACGACTTTATCGAATTTGACAGTTTCGGTTGATTCGTGGATGAAGAAGACAAAAAAGTACATTCACTCCAATTTTGATGGCATCAAACGGTTATTTTGGACAATAATTGGGTGGTAACATGAGGTTTGAGGGAAAAATTTTCAACTGTCAAACACACTATCCCGATAAAATTCGAGAAAAATTAGATCATGATAGTGGATGATCTCATTGCCTGTCTGAAGTCAAAGTGGCAAAGTTAGGAGTGTGACAAGAGGTTGGTATTCAGATTGCGTAATGCTATTCTATCCGTTCGGAATA
>NZ_QGMY01000006.1:300000-440786 GCF_003173355.1 Methanospirillum lacunae
AGGGAAATATTATCTCAAAATTACCATCACCAGTTGAATCACCCTCATCATCAACAATTACAGGATCAGATTATGTAAATCTGAAAACCATTGAGATTCCAAGTACTCCTGATAGTAAAACCCCGGTTATCAGATACACAAGTGATAATCTTCCTCCAACAATCAACGGGCTTATAGATCATATCGATTTCCAGACAACAAAAGATAAGAAAGGGCAGGTGTTTATTTATTTTAAACTCCCGGCCCCGGACGCTTCAGTTAATCAGTCCAGAGAAATTGGTGATTTCATTATCAATAGGAAAGAGTGGAATGGAGATCGATCTTTAGACTCAATACAAGCAGAAATCTATATTCACTGGGTTGCTGATTCTGCCCGGCCTCTGTTGTCAACAAATCCAGTTAATGAGCAGTTGTATAACCAGTACGTTATCGGAAGTAGTGACAAACGTCCAAGTCCAATTTACCCCACCCATTTAGGATATAATTATGAAGGGATGGATAAGACAAATCTGATGGATCAATTCCTCCTGACTCTGTAACATCAATCGTGGGCTTCAGGCATATTGCCAATAAGTCCTATCTCTTTTATAATAATTGTTCAGGTTTTAATATGAATAGAAAGACAGGCTTGATATTTATTTCATTCATATTACTCTTATTTTTTATAACTTTCCAAATAGTAACAGATATTCCCCTGTCTCCATTAGAAAAGGATACAAGTATGTATCACCCAATTTTTCTAAACAAGACAAATGATAACTCTGTTCCGGTAATGGAATATAGGAATCAGGAAATTCCAATTTCATTAAAAGGAACAATTGATCATATTGATTTTCAAATTACCAAAAAAAATTCAGGGCAGGTCCTGGTTTACTTTGTTCAAAATCCGGGATTCGTAAGTCTATCCAAATCACAACTCACATCAGACTTTATTGTCACAAGACCGGAATGGAGTGGAAATTATTCAGAAGAGTCAATTACATCAGTAATTTTTTTTCAATGGGCAGAGAACTCAATAAAAGCAGATCCAATTCTCAAACACTTTCTTCCGGTATATGAATACATTTTTCATGAAAAAAATTATTTAAAAATATTGCATCCGGTTTACATCAGCCAATGGTACAGAGGAGAGGAAAAACCCATAGCCAGATATTTTGGTATGGATTTTTCTAAAGAGATGAGTACATATGTGGATGCGATTGAATATCAAAATAATAATCGCGTAGATGCACAGATGTTAATTTATCTGAAAAATATCTGTGGATCAGCATGTTGGGAGTCTTCCAGTAAAATTGCTGACTATATTATGAGTAAACCTGAGTGGTCAGGTGACAGGACGAAACTATCTATTACTACTGAAATATTTCTTCATTGGGTAGCCAAAGATATCAGACCGGTGTTTCAGATTAATTTATTTACTAAGGTTCTGTACAGGCACCTCGTAATTGGAGATGGTGATAGTAGACAAAGTCCGGTATCTCCAATTCACCTTGGATATTATTATGCAGGACTTAATGAAACTCCGGTTATGGATCCATTCCTAAAGAGAATATAGATCATATTGCATGAACACAATATTACTTATTTTCGATAATAAAAGCAAAATTTTCAACATTTCTATTGCATGGCAAATTCTTTTATATTGATATTTCCAATTTCACGCAATAGTTATTATTAAAAAACTCAGAGAAATCACAATGAAAAAGAAATTCTTTTTAATTATCATTTTAGTCCTGTTCATTTGGATATTTGGTCCTGTCATTGCTGACAGACTTCCGGGTCAAGAACCAGAAAACCAAATTTTTAGCATTGATACTCTTATCGATGGAACCGGTGTTATTAAAGATAAATCTTCACTAAAATGGGAGATTTCCTCTAGTTATGCTATACCAACAGGCCAGTTATATCAAAATCAGTCCGTAGCAGAATCCATGTTTCTTGATAGCATTCTTACAAATGGTGGAAAGTTAAGTGAAAATAAAAATTTTGATTTTGATTCCAAGAGTAAAAGTAATGGGATGTATAATGTAGAGAATGCTAAGGTTCTCACTTATGCTAGTTCTCTTGGTGCCCATATGGTAGGAGAAGATGAATATACACTCTCTGTTGCAGGGAGATCGCTTAATTTGGATTCTGATATTAGATGCGTTTTTACAGATCGCAATCTTGTTCTCCCTTCATTTTGCAATATTGTGTCAACAAAAAGTAATTTAATTAATGTTAATACTGCTCAGGTTTCTTCCAAAGGTCAGATACGATCAGTTGGAAGTACAAATGTTACTAACGCAGGGTTAAATTTCCAACTTGCAGTATCCCCGGATGCAAATTCAGGTAGCGGTTTTGCAGATGGTATTGTAAAAACAATATTTGCTGGTAGCATTATGGAAGCCCGTGATGGTGAATACAGTTCCAATGAAGTTACCTGGAATAAAACAGCGGCTACGAATACCTGGAAAGATACAACTGAAGTTACCAGCGGAATCAAGAACATGCAGAAAGCATTCACATATCAATCAGGATTTAGAATCTAATAAAAATTTTTTATGTATTACAGTAGTGCATCTAATCAATAAGTTACAGATTTCATCTTAATACCATACTCAATTATTATTTTTAAAAATAATATTTTTTATATATGAAACTTAATAATTTTGAAAACTGACATGCCAAATATTGAAAATACAATTACTTCTGGAGAAGATGGTTTACTAATAACTTCACTTAAAATCCAATTAATCAAAGTTTCTTAATTAATTTTTATTTCACTTTAAATTACAACGAAAATATAATAAAAATTTTTTATTAAATGTTTTTATTTATGAATTTGCATGGCATATCCTTATATATCGATTATGGAAAATATGGCTTAAGTATATGATATCAGAGACAATTCTTGTTGAGTCTTCAATATCTAAAAATAAGAATGATTTTCACAATAATAGTAATTCTAATGTATCTAACGAGCATTTATCGATTCAGGATTTAGTTTTTCATCCACTACTTTCTCAGGAAAATACTGATATTTTTAAAGATAATCCTGATGATGAGATGAATATTGATAAGAAAAAAAATATCAATTCTGAAAATTTTTCATATCCTGATGTTTCCAGAGTATTAGGTTGTATAAATCAGGTTCTTAAGTTAACCCGATATACCCCCCCAAATATTTCTCCTTCTGGGAAAGCTCAAATATGTGATACAATTGCAATTATTCCAGCATATAATGAAGAATTAACTATAGGAATGGTTGTAATGCTAAGCCTTCAACATGTAGGGAGAGTTGTTGTAGTAGATGATGGTTCAATAGATCGCACTGCTGAAATTGCATGGTTATCTGGTGCTGATGTTGTTCGGGTTGAACCAAACAAAGGTAAAGCAAATGCTGTAAAGGTTGGGGTAGCAAGAGCCCGAGAAATCGGGTGTAATGCACTAGTTATGATCGATGCTGACGGACAACACAATCCAAGTGAGATCCCAGATTTACTTGATCCAATTCTATCTGGTAATGCTGATCTTGTTATTGGATCCCGATGCCTTAATGGTAATAGTCAAGAAATTCCATCATATCGAAGGTTAGGTCAGATAACACTTGACATTGCAACAAACCTTGAATGCTCATACAAATGTACAGATTCCCAATCCGGGTTCCGAGCACTTAGTAAAAAAGCCATTGACAAATTTGACTTTCCATCTGACGGATATAATCTCGAATCAGATATGCTCGAACATTATTCAAGGATTGGGCTAACAATAACTGAAGTACCTATTACAGTACGATACGAAGTACCATTCAAACATAAGAAGAATCCTCTCAGTCATGGTGCAGATATAATCACTCATATTATCGGGATAATAGGATATCGCAGACCATTACTATCTTTTGGAGTATCTGGATTTACATGTGCTTTATTTGGAATTATATTAGGGTTTTTTGCATTTGATCAATATTATTCAACAGGAAAGTTTGTATTTATTTTTACAATGTTTAGTGGTGTATCTATGGTTTTAGGATTATTACTTATCACAACGGGTTTGATTCTAAATTCTTTAGTAAAAATTGTCAAAATGGGAGATTTCTCCAATGCTCATAGAATTTAGAATCGTTACATAGCCTCTAAGAGAATTTAAGATTATAATTAATGAGATTATTGTCGGGTAATTGTTTACCACAGGTTATTATTAATTTATTGATATAAAATGATCACTATTATTCTAGGAACAAGACCAGAGATTATTAAAATGGCCCCGGTAATCAGGGCATGTAAAAAATATAATATTGCTTTTTCAATATTGCATACCGGTCAACATTATTCATATGAAATGGATCGAGTTTTTTTTGAGGACCTTTTGTTACCTCTTCCCCACTATAATCTGGATGTAGGTTCTGGTAGTCATGCAGAACAGACAGCATCATTAATGACTGGTATTGAACAGGTATTAGTTAATAATACCCCGGATGTTGTTCTTGTCCAGGGTGATACCAATACAGTCCTTGCCGGGGGACTAGTTGGAGCGAAACTCCACATTCCAGTTGGTCATGTAGAAGCAGGACTCAGGAGTTATGATAGAACTATGCCTGAAGAGATCAATCGGATTGTAGTTGATCATGTGTCAGATTACCTTTTTGCTCCAACAAAATTGTCAACCCATAATCTGATCAAAGAAGGAATTGAGGAATCAAAAATATATACCACCGGGAATACCGTGGTTGATTCACTATTTCAGAACCTGAAGATTGCTGAAGAAAAATCAGAAGTTGTTGAAAAAAATAGCCTTACTTCAGGAGATTATCTGCTTGTCACTGTTCATAGAGCTGAGAATGTTGATTATTACCCACAATTAAGTCGAATAATTACAGGTATTCAAAAAGTAAGTGATATCTATTCTCTTCCTGTAATTTTTCCAATGCATCCAAGAACTCAAAAAATGATTCAAAAATTTCGCATATCCACAGATGGCATTAAAGTCATTTCTCCGGTAAGTTATCTTGATTTTCTTAAACTTGAAAAAAATGCCCGAATGATCCTTACAGACTCAGGAGGTGTCCAGGAAGAAGCATGTATTCTTCAGGTCCCTTGTGTTACACTGAGGGAGAACACTGAAAGACCGGAGACTGTTGATGTTAAAGCAAATATCCTCGCGGGAAGTGATCCGGACAAAATAACCGCTGCTACCAAAGTTATGATTTCATCACATTCAGATTGGATTAATCCATATGGAGATGGAAATGCAGGAGAGAGAATTGTTGAGATTTGTGAATCTCATATATAAAAAAATTAGTTATATGACCTTCAAGATCAGGAAATTCCAATTATGAGTTCAAAAAAGATACTTGTAACAGGCGGCGCAGGATTTATCGGAACCAACTTAGTGAATGAACTTCGCTCCAGGGGCCATGATGTTATTGCTGCTGATATTGCAAATCATGATATTGACAGTTATATCAGAGCTGATGTAAAAAATTTTCGCCAAATTGAACGCATTTTTGATAAAAATAAATTTGATTATGTTTACCACCTTGCTGCAGAGTATGGGCGTTGGAATGGTGAAGATTATTATGAAAACCTCTGGCAAACCAATGTGATCGGAACGAAACATATGCTCAGACTACAGGAAAAATTAAAATTCAGGATGATTTTTTATTCCAGTGCTGAAGTGTATGGTGATTACACCGGTATTATGACAGAAGATGTCATGGAAATTAATCCGGTAAAAGATACCTATCAGATGAATGACTATGCCATAACCAAATGGGCAGGTGAACTCATGTGTATGAACTCAGCAAAGATGTTTGGTACAGAAACAGTCAGAGTGAGACCTGTTAATTGTTATGGCCCTCATGAACATTATACCCCATATAGAGGTTTTATTCCAAAATTCATATATCAGGCTCTTCATAATCAACCGTATTCAGTTTTTAAGGATCATAAACGGATAATTGATTTTGTTGAGGATTCGTGTAGAACCTGGGCAAATATTGTTGACAATTTCATTCCAGGTGAAGTATACAATGTCGCCGGAAGACCAGAGTGGGAGAGAGATATCAAGCAATATTCTGACTTAATCCTGAAAGAAATCGGCATCAATGATTCTTTGGTTACATATCATGAATCTGAACCATTTACGACCAAGATTAAAACAATAGATTGTACAAAAGCAATTAAGGATCTTCATCATAACCCACTGGTAACTCCAGAAGAAGGTATTAAGCGAACTGTTGAATGGATGAAATGGTTTTACCGTATCTAGGGGAAAAACGATGAATGATATAAATGAAGGATTTGAAGACAAGACGATATTGGTCACCGGAGGTGCAGGAGCAGTAGGTGGAAACTTAGTCAGAGCATTAGATGCACTTGATACCAAGAAGATTATAATTTTGGATAATCTTTCTTCTTCTTATGTCTGGAACATCCCTAAAAGTCCAAAAATTCAGTTTATACAGGGTGATATACTAAATGATGAAAACCTAAAATGGGCATTCCGTGAGAAACCCCAAATTGTATATCATCTTGCTGCTCATTTTGCTAACCAGAACTCTGTAGATAGCCCTGAAAAAGACCTTTTGGTAAATGGATTAGGAATTCTAAAAGTTCTCCAATATGCACAACTTGGATCAGTAGATCGGTTCGTATATTCCTCTTCAGGTTGCGGAGTATATGGCCTAGATTCAAAGATGCCTTTTGAAGAACATGATATCTCTATTCATCTCCATACTCCTTACCAGGTTACAAAACTTCTCGGAGAGTTATACACGAATTATTTTTATAATATGTATGACCTCCCAATTGTAAATGCACGTTTTTTTAATTCATTTGGGCCTGGGGAAGTCCCAGGTAAGTATCGTAATGTAATACCAAATTTCTTTTACTGGTCAATGAAGGGGTTACCACTTCCAATCACCGGAGATGGTACAGAAACACGTGACTGGACCTATGTTGGGGATATTGTAAATGGTTTACTTGCAATGGGAGTACAAGAAAAAGCTATTGGTGAAGCATTTAACCTTGGAGCAGGAAAAGAGCAACGTGTTATCGATATGGCAAATGCTGTGAACAACCTAACAGGAAATGTTGCCGGGATTAAATATACACAACGACGAGATTGGGACGTAAAAACAAGATTATTATCATGTATTGATAAATCACGCAAGAATCTGAAGTATAATCCGGTAATAGATTTTTCAAAAGGGTTAGAAAAAACACATGAATGGTTTGTTGAAAATTGGAATGATATAAAAAATTGTGCAGAATTTTCCTAATTAAAAAAATTGGTTTTTTTATGTGTGGAATATTTGGAATAGTGACAGAACAAAATTCTGTAATTTCTATATCTCTCGAAAAAATTATTAAAAAACTCTTTAAATTATCTGAGTCTCGTGGAAAAGAAGCATCAGGTATTGTAGTAAGATCAGGTTCTCAAATCGCTGTAGTTAAGGAACCAAAACCTGCGAAAAAATTAATTAAATCCAGAGAATTCGAAACATTATTAAATAAATATATTTTTGATGACATAAATAATAAAACTATTAAAAAACCTTTAGCAATTCTTGGTCATTCACGTCTCGTTACAAGTGGAAAAAGTGAACTCAATTCTAATAACCAACCGGTTATTAAAGATGGGGCTGTAGGTATTCATAACGGGGTTATTGTTAATGATAAAAAAATATGGGATACATACCCTATTATAAAAAAAGAATTTGATATTGATAGTGAAATAATTTTTAGTTTACTCCAGATGTATCGACACCAAGGCCTTAACATCATTGAAGCAACCAGATCCACTTACAGAGATATTGATGGTTCAGCATCAATTGCTACTCTCTTTGATGATATTGACGATTTATTACTTGCCACAAATACTGGATCTCTTTATATTTGTTTAAATATAAAATTTAATTTTTTAATATTCGCTTCAGAAAGAAATATTATAAACCAATTATTTAGATCCTTTTCATATCGCAATTTTTTTACTTCATCAGAAATTTTTCAATTAAAACCAGGTGAAGGTGGTATTATTCCACTATCACAGATAGGTTTTAAAAAGTTTGATTTTATTCAACCAGAATCTGATATTCAAACTTCCCCTTACCATGAGAAAATTGAGATTCTTAATTTATCTCCATCTTCTCCAGAAATAAAAAATCAAACCAGATTAAATTTCTTTATTTCAGACGGTATAAAAGATGTAATGCTTAATAATTGGGAGAACATCTTTTCAAATCACAATAACCTAAAACGATGTACAAAATGCATTCTTCCCGAGACAATGCCATATATTTCATTTGATAAAGATGGGGTCTGTAATTATTGTAGAAATTTTGAAAACCGAAATAACAAACTTAAAGGGGAGAAAGCATTGAAGGACCACGTAAAAAAATTTCAAAGTACTAATGGTGATCCTGACTGTATAGTTGGGTTTAGTGGTGGAAGAGACAGTTCTTTTGGTTTAGATTATATCAAAAATACCCTTAAATTGCATCCGATTGCATTTACCTATGACTGGGCTATGGTTAACGACCTCGCTCGAAGGAATCAAGCCCGGGTTGTAAGTAGATTAGGTGTTGAACAAATCATTGTCTCTGCTGATATAAAGAAAAAACGGGAAAATATAAGGAAAAATCTTCTTGCATGGCTTAATAAACCAGATCTTGGAATGGTTCCCCTTCTTATGGCAGGTGATAAACAATTTTATTATTATTTTCATAAGATAAGAAAACAGACAGGTGTAAAACAGTTTATATTCTGTGGAGGTCATGAAATCGAAGAAACACCATTTAAATACGGTTTTTGTGGAGTGGATCATGGTGTCAATTCGGTGATGAACTGCCTAACGGGGATATCACGTTTAAACAAGATTCGGATGATACTTTATTTTGCGAAGCAATATGTCACAAATCCGGGATACATTAATTCTTCCATTTTTGACACCCTTTTTGCTTATTACTGTACATATCTGCTAAAAGATGACTATCTCTATCTATACCATTATATCGAATGGGACGAGGACAAAATTGTCACAAGTATCAGAGAGAAGTTCGACTGGGAGGGCGTACCAGATACTTATGCTACCTGGAGAATTGATGATGGGACTGCAGCATTTTATAATTACATTTATCTTACCATGGCAGGGTTCACAGAGTTTGATAACTTCAGAAGTTATCAGATTCGTGAAGGAAAGATTACCCGGGATAAAGCAATGGAATTAATTAAAGATGAAAATAAACCTCGATTTGAAGCGATTGAGTGGTATGCAGAAGCGGTTGGGATTGATATAAATAAAACAATTACCGTTATTAATCAAGCACAGAAATTGCAAAAAAATATTTCAAAATGAGATTTTATGAAAATATTAATCATTCAGGATACTGACTGGATTCGTAGAAATCCATATCAACATACCCATCTAGCTGAACGATTAGTTCAGAAAGGCCATGAAATCCGGGTAATTGATTATGAAATTCTATGGAAAGATGAAGGAAAAAAGGAGTTATTATCAAAAAGAGAAGTTCATCACGTTTCCAGGATTTTTCCGGATGTAAATATTATGGTGATACGACCTCCAATTTTAAAAATATCCGTTTTAGATTATCTTTCGATGGTTTTTACTTATCGGTCAGAAATTAACCGACAGATCAAAGAATTTAAACCTGATTTAATCTGGGGCAATGATATTCTTACTACTTTTTTAGCATATCGTGCTGCAAAAAAAAATCGAATTCCAACGTTATTTTATTCAATAGATATAGATTATCGGTTGATTCCACAAAAGTATTTACAGCCGATCGGAAAAATGATTGAAAGTTGGAATATTCGTAATGCTGATTTAGTCCTTTCAATTAACGAAGGGTTAAGGGAATATACAATTCGGATGGGAGCCTCACAAGAAAAAACCGATGTGATACGAGCTGGGATAGACCTCAGCAAATATGATCCTTCGAAAAATGTCAGAAATGAAATCCGTATGCAATACGGAATTAAGAAAGATGATATTGTCCTATTCTTTATGGGTTGGTTGTATAACTTTTCAGGGCTTAAAGAAGTTGCACATGAATTAGCGAAAATAATAGAGAAATATCCCAACCTGAAATTATTTATTGTAGGGGATGGTGATGCGTATAATGATTTAATGATTATTAGAAAGAAGATGAATCTTCAAAAAAATTTAATATTAACAGGGAAACAACCTTTTGAAAAGATTTCATCATTAATTGCATGTGCTGATATTTGCCTTCTTCCTGCACATGATAATGAAATTATGCACGATATTGTCCCAATTAAAATGTATGAATATCTAGCGATGGGTAAGCCAATAATTTCAACAAAATTGTATGGAATTATGAAAGAGTTTGGAGACGGTCATGGTGTTATCTATGCTGATACTCCAAAAGACGTTTTAAAAGTTGTGCTCAACACCATTAATAATAGTAATTTAATAAAAGAAGGAAAAAATTCCAGAAAATTTGTAGAAAAGAGTAGTTGGACTGCAATCACTGACATTTTTGATGCTAAAATTAAGGAAGTAATATGAATATCCTTCAGGTAATTCCATATTTTAATCCAAAAAGGGGCGGAGATGTAAAGGTATGCTATGAAATATCTAAATACTTAAAATATTATGGACATAATGTGACAATTATTACAACAGACCTTGAATATAATGTAGAATTTGTCAATTTAGTTCAAAGAATTGGTATAAAGGTGATTAGTTTCCCAATTTTTTTAAATATAACCTTATTTTTATACACGCCATCTATAAAAAAATGGCTTTATGATAATATAAATACATTCGACTTAATTCATCTACATAATTATCGAACATATCAAAATGTAATTGTTTCTTCATACGCCAAAAAATATAAAGTTCCTTATTTAATACAAGCACATGGAGATTTACCATATTATACAAAGAAAATGCTAAAATTGATTTTCGATGTTAAATGGGGTCGAAATATATTAAAAAATGCCAATATGTCTATTGCACTTACAAATGATGAATTTAATTATTATATCAAAGAAGGAGTAGCCTCCTCTAAAATAATAATCGTCCCTAATGGATTAGAATTAAAAGATTATGAAAAATTACCAGTTAAAGGCACTTTTAGAAAAAAATTTAAACTAGTGAATGAGGATAAGGTTATTCTATATGTTGGAAGAATTCATCATAGTAAAGGATTAGATTTTCTAATTCGCTCATTTTCCATATTAGGAAAAAAAGACTCCACTTTTAAACTTGTATTAATAGGACCAGATTATGGATATCAGAAAAAACTAGTAAATTTAATAAATGAGTTGAATATTTCTAACTCAGTAAAAATAATAGGATATTTAAGTAATCTAGAAAAAATTCAAGCATTCATTGATTCGGATGTCTTTGTTACACCACGTTTTTATGGATTTCCGGTTACTTTTTTAGAAGCATGTATATGTAATATTCCCATTGTTACAACAAACTTTTTCGATCAACTTGAATGGATCAACAATTTTGTTGGTTATTCTGTAGATTATGATGAAAAAAAATTTGCTCTAGCAATTTCTAGTTTAATTGCTGACGAAAATAAGAGAATTGAATTCGGCCATAATGGCAAGAATCTGATTCTCAATAAGTTTAATTGGAAAACTATTGTTCAAGATCTATCAATAAAATACGAACAAATGATTACTAGATCGCCTAACCAATTGTGATTATAATGAATTTTTTTAAATTTAATATTGATCAGGCCATAAGAAATGTTCAGAATGATTTCCCATTTGGTCAAGAATATATGGATCCATTTAATCTAAAATATAAGTATATAATTTCAGAAATATTACAATTTGCACCTCCCCCATCTAATATATTATCTATTGGAGCGGGTCCTTGTGATCTTGAAGCAATATTAGCGGACATGTACTTCCAAGTCACTGCTATTGATGATTTAAACGATCATTGGCATTTATTAGGTAATAATCGGATAAGAATTAAAGAATTTGCTCAAAGACATAATGTAGATTTATTAGAATCTTCGGTAAAAGGAATAAAAAATAAAGATGAACAATATGATGTTGTTTTATTACTTGACATAATCGAACATATTGTTGGGAGTCCTAGAGAGTTACTAAATTATGCTATTTCTTCATTGAAACCAAATGGATTATTAATAATTCAGACACCAAATACAGCATCATTAAATCATAGAATTAAGATTATTTTTGGAAAATCAAACCAAGTTGACTTAAATTTCATTTTTTGGAACATTGGTGAATATCGAAGTCATTTTCGTGAATATACTCGCTTTGAAATGGAACAAATGTTATCTTTTGAAAATTTAATCAATATTAATTCGAAAATGAGAAATATATTACTATATCTAATTCCTCACAAAAGATTTTTGGAAAAAGTTGTGTTTATTACATATAGATTAATATGTGATTTATGGCCAAATTTTAGGGATAGCATTTTAATTAGTGGAAGGAAACCTTCAAATTGGTCTTCGATTGAACCATCCCTAAGCAAATTTTCTATTAGCTATCCTCATATAATTAAATATAATTATGATAATGAAACCGATGAAGATTATTTAATAAAATTAGCGGATAAAATATGAAAATTGTATTCATTTCAACTGGACTTATAGAACAAGATAATTACCCACATCCAAATCTTGGTGGACAAACTCAAATTTGGGGTTTGTCTAAAGAATTTGTCAAAAATGGACATGATGTAATAATAATTATAGCTGATAAAACAGCAAACATAACTATAGTTGATGGAGTAAAATTAATTGCAATTAACACAGGGATAAAGGATGAATTTTTCTTTGGAATTGTATCTCAATTCATATTTTCATATAAAATTATCAAACACATCATTAAGTTAAATCCTCATGTGATCATTTCTAGATTTCGTTATAGTGGATTTTTTTCGTCTCAACTGGATATCCCTTGTTTATTTATATTGGCGTCACCCGATGCATTAGAATATACAAAAAAAGTTAATGTAAAAGGAGGTTTTTTTAAGAAGATTTTTTTTTACTTTAATCGATTTATCGAATCTAAGGTCATGGCAAATTCTGACCAAATTATCGTATTAAACATATTTTTAAAGGATTATTTATCAAATTTTTACTCCTCAAATAAAGTTACATTTTTACCAAACGCAATAAATCCCAAAGAGTATTCTAATAAGGGTGATAACAACTTTATTCTTTTTGCTGGAAGATTTGATTGGAACAAACGCCCAGAGGTTGTAATTAAGGCATATTCACAATTAAATCCTAAATTGAGGCATAAATTCAGATTATTGATAGTAGGCAGAGCATGGGACAATTTTTACGAAAAAAAAATAAATTCACTAATTAATTCATTAAAACTTACAGAATCTGTTGAAATTATACCATGGCTCAAAAAACCAGAATTACAACAATTAATGGAAAGGTGCTCTGTATTAGTTGTGCCTTCATTATATGAAGTCTTTCCAAACGTTATTTTAGAAGCTATGGCATCAGAGAAAGTAGTAATTGCAAGTAATATTCCAGGAACTCAAGATATTATTATTAATAAAGTTAATGGTTTCTTATTTTCAAAAGAAGATATATTCGAATTAAAAAAAATATTACATATTGTATTATCAGACACCCTACTAAGAGAAAAAATTGGGAAAAATGCAAGATATTCAATTATCAATAAGTACTCTATCGACAAGATAGCATTGGAATATTTAGAAAATATAAAAAAAATTCCTAAGAAAACCATGTGAATTATTCCTCAAATCACTCCAAAACTACCAAAATGTAAATTTGGATAATTTTAATGGCAAATGACAAGATTCGGGAAAATATTTATTGAAAATCTTAATTTAGGAAACTGTATGAACTCAATTCAAATATGTTTAGTAATGTTTGGAGGTCCTTTCGACACCATATGCCATCGTATTGAACAGAGAATCAGGATATTTCAACACATTTCAACAAAATTTTATCTATTAATAGATAAAATGCCAAATACATGTAAAAATCTTTTAAGTTGTAGTATTATCGATTTAAATGTTAATTATCCAAATAATACTATCCACATTATCTCCACTAAAAATAGATTCTTTTTATATATGCTTTACTTACTATCACTGTTAAAAATGGTCAAATCTCTTTTTAAATATAAATCAGTAGATATTATCATTTTTTCTTCAGGAATTCCATTTATTCTACCTCTTATTATTCAATCAAGAATATTAAGAAAGAAGGTCATTGTAATGGCAGGTGGTTCTATTTTTTATTCATCTCTAATGGATATCAAAAAGAATCTATTTTATTTAAAAATTTTGCGCTTTTTTGAATTGTTGTGTTATTACTCAGTTACAACGATTGCAGTGGAATCAGAGAAATCAGAAAGAAATTTGAATCTTTATAAATTTAAGAATAAAGTTAAAATATTTGGTTCTTTTGTTTATATCGATACTGATAAATTTTCTCCATCTATTGCTTATGAAAACCGAAAATTTATTGTTGGATTTATTGGAGGATTTTTTAACAATAAAGGAATATTAAACTTTGTCAGATCAATTGATTATCTATCTAGTTCATCAAATAATATATCTTATTTAATCATAGGAGATGGCCCGATAAAAGAATCCGTGAAAGCTACAATTAATTCACAAAATTCTTTTAATCGGATACATTTAATCAGTTGGGTTTCGCATAATGATATTCCAAGTTTTTTAAATGAGATGCGTTTGTTAGTAGTTCCATCATATAGTGAAGGAATTCCAGCCATAATTCTTGAAGCAATGTCATGTGGAACACCGGTTCTATCCACATCTGTTGGAGGAATTTCTGATATTATTAAAGACGGCAAAAATGGATTCATTCTCGAATCCAATACTCCAGAATGTATTGCAAAAAAAATCGAAATTGCAATGAACTATTATAATATCCAAAAAATATCAAAAAATGCACGAGATGTTATAAAAAAGGAGTATTCATATAAAGAAATTATCCAACGATACGATATAATTATTAATAAAAATGGATGAACACTATGAAAAAATTTATGTCAAATAACGGACTTGTTTTCTTCATAATAATTTTTCTAGCAATTACTGATTTTGTAGTTACCCAGAACTATCTTTTTCTATGTCAAATTTTCGGCTTTGTGTTTTTAACGCTGATTCCTGGATATTTAATTTTAAAACTATTTAATATATCAAATATTGATACTACTAAAATTTTCTTATTATCCGTCGGTTTATCGATCTCTATTTTAATTTTCATAGGGATTTTTTTAAACACTATTTTCTCTCTTTTCGGAATTAAATTTCCTCTCTCAACAGTTCCAATATTAATTTCTTTTAATATTCTAATACTATCACTTATAGTTTTAAATATAATTTTTATTAAAAACTGTGAAATTAAAAGAACCATGTTTTCTTTTAAAGTTATTGATAAAACGCTTTTAATTTTTTGTTTTTTCTTATTATCAATAAGTCTACTCGCAGTTCAATATTTAAATTTATACTCTAATAATTTTTTATTAATTTTATTTTTTATATTAGTTTCAATTTTTATTATTATTTTTTCAATAATTAATAATAAAATAACAGAAGATTTTTACCCCATATATATATATATAATTAGTATATCGTTGATTTTAATTTATCCCTTAAGATCATCATATATTATTGGAATAGATTCTCACTCTGAATATTTTTTTTTCCAGACCACATTTATCAATCACTCCTGGGAAATTATTAATTATACTCTTTTAGATTCCTGTCTTTCAATAACTATTATTCCTACAATATTTGAATCAATTCTTCAAATAAATTCCCAAATACTGTTTAAATTCCTATACCCAATTCTTTTTTCAATATCTCCTCTTATTGTTTATATTATATCAAACAATTTTATTTCACGTAATTATGCCTTTTTTGCATCATTTTTCTTTATGAGTCAAATGACTTTTCTAATATCTAGTGCACAGTCTAGAACAGTAATCGCAATATTATTTTTTGGTTTATCATTAATGGTTTTGTGTTCAAAAGAGATTGAGTATTCTAAAATAAAATTACTAATTATAATATTTTCAATTATAATAATTTTTTCACATTATTCAACCTCATATATTCATTTAGTACTGTATGTTGGAGTAGCTTTACTCTCTTATTTTATAAAAAATAATCAAAAATATCATAGCCCAATTACCATAGCAACCATCCTTTTCTTATTTACTTTTATGTATTTTTGGTTTTCCATTATAACTAAAGGAGCTTTCAATGGTGCGATATCAGTATTAAATAATGTTTTTATTATCGATACATTCTTAAGTGAAAATACGAGAGCTCCAGAACTTGTTCAATTACTCGGAAAAAATCTTCAAGATCCAATTATCAGTGGACTAAATTTAATTATTCAGTGGTTAGTCTTAATATGTATCTATACAGGGATATTAATTTTATTTTTATTTTTAATAAAAAAGCAAATCGTACCAAAATTTTTTTTTGACAGACTACCTGATTTTAATTACTCTGCATTTTATCGAGAATTTATAATACTAGGTTTTTGTTGTGGGATCATTCTAGCGATTGTAGTGATTCTTCCAAATATTAGTAAATCATTCGATATTGCACGAACATTTACAATCTTAAGTGTCATTACATCGTGTTTCTTTGTTATCGGTGCAATTTTTTATTCAAATTTGTTCAGAGAAATTCTTATTTATAATAAAATTCTTACTCCAAAATATTTTGTTTCTGTAATTATTGTTTTCATTGTAACCTTAAATTTTTTGTTTAATGCAGGAATACCTCATCAACTTGTTGGACATCGCGATACCATCATATTTAATTCAGAAGGTGAATACTACAATCAAACGATTGTTCATGATCAAGATCATTATGGCTCAATTTGGTTAAAATCAAAAATGGATAACAATAATGGAATTACTACTGATCAAATGGGGAAAATTATATTGATGAGCCAAGCACTAATTAATCAAACAACCCAATTTTCGGAATTACTAGTCAATAGTAATCAACAAAATTATATTTTTTTTACACATTATATGACAAATAATAAAAAATTTTTAAATCAATGGAGAGAATCTTATCAAGATATTAAAACCTATGACCGGATTATTGAAATGAATAATAAAATTTATTCAACTAAATCTACTGAAATTTGGTTTAAAACGATGTAACAATTCAGACTGTATTTGCTCATTGAAAATTGCTCAGGTCCGCTCATTTAATTTTGCTCAGCCCTAAGTGCAATATCATCTTCCCATTATATAAATTCACTCCGAAGACAAACACAGAAGGGAGGAGACATCGCCCCCTCCCTTCATCCCTCCCCTGATTACGATATGCTCGGTGGGATGGATAAACATCCCACCTTCGCGAGGAGAGGTTATCAGGTTAGGATTTGCTAGCCCTTCTTCGATAACTCGAACCATTCATATTAACAACTATTGCGCGATGGGTGATCCTATCAAGCAGAGCAGCAGTCAACGTTTTATCATGGAATACTTTTATCCACTCAGAAAAAGGTAAATTCGTTGTAATCACCGTACTCAGTATCTCATATCTTGCAGCAAGGATCTGAAACAACAACTCAGCACCCTCAAGATCGAAGGTGATATAGCCAAGTTCATCCAGGATCAGAATATCAATCTTCTTTAACTGCTTCATCAAGAGGGTGAATCTCCCTGCTCGTTTGGCTTCAAGTAATTCATTCACCAACCCTGCGGCGGTTTTAAAAATCACTTTATAGTTATTCTCACAAGCACAAACTCCTGTTGCAATAGCCATGTGTGTCTTTCCGGTTTCAGAATTACCAATTAACACGACATTCTTCGTTTCCTGAATAAAGTTGAGTAGTTTTAGATCCTGCAGAATCCTTTTCCCATCATCAGGTAATGCCTCTACTGATAACTCCTCAAATCTCTTTTGAGTCGGAAATCCTGCAAGTTTCAGTGTTCGTATCTGACGGTTTGTCATCCTGATTTTCAGTTCGAACTGACAAGCGTTTGTCAGAATAGAAATTGTATCCGGATCAGAATCATGCTGATTCTGGATAAATTGGTAAACACCGGCAATATGGAGTTGTTTACATAGATTTTCGAGTTCCGGTGTCATGCTGTACACTCCAACACCTGATCATATACCCTTGATTCCCGGGAACACATAACGATGGAAAAAGATCCGAGAGGGATACGAAGAAATTTATCTAAATGAAGATAATATTATAGAGATTAGAAAATTGCACCTAATCGTTATGTGTGCTAAAAATACATAACGAGGATAAAAATTTTAATCCCCTATAATCAATCATTTTTTAATTCTGCAATCAATTTTAAGAATTTACTTCCTCACTCGTTACAGATTTCCGGGAATCCAGGAATTAAAGATAATATTATAGAGATTAAAAAATAGCATCTCATCGTTATGTGTGTTAAAAATACATAACGAGGTTAATAATTCAAATCCCCTATAATCAATCTGTTTTTAATTCTGCAATCAATTTTAGGATTTTACCTCCTCACTCGTTACAGATTTCCGGGAATATAGGTTGCATGGCATATCTATATAATCTTAAGATGGGAAAGAAAAATTAGAGTAAGGATAAGATATGACTCATATATTTCCCAATTCTCTAATTTTTATTATTAAAACCTTTGATTTTAAAACTTGTAAGGCATGGAATGAACATAAATAATTTCGATGATGGAGGATGATTCTTTGTCTTGAGTAATAGGATATAACTGATTCAATTCACATTTTATATCTTAAATTTTCGAGAATATTTACCGAATTAATTATGAGATAAAAAAACTATCTAAAAAGTAATCATTGGAAGGACCAAAATTGTTGACAATGATTCTAAAATTAGTTTATTTCACAATTTTTGGTAATTTTGGTTTCTACAAAGGAATGTATATTGTTATGAAAATCAATGAAATGACTAATTGTTTAGAATTTAATCCAGATATATTCTACGCAAACTATCCAACAAAGGTAATATTACGTCCAGGATATCCGGCAAGAGCCCAATTTAAAAGTACTTTGATGTGGGATTTGTATAGCAATCAAATTATGAATTATTTAGATAATAATTGTGAACACTATGCGGATATCGGGGGATGTTTCGGTTTTGGAGCAAACTCTATGGCTTATCAAATATTTCGATCACAAGGAAGATATCCTAAAACAAAAGTATTTGAAATTCATGAAGATTATATAAACATTGGAAAACAACTTTTCCCGTATATTGACTTTATTAAAGGGGATTTTAGGCATTATTATGAAGATCCCAAACAATTTGATCTGATATCAATGTTTGATATCATTGAACATATATCTAACCCAGAGACCTTTTTATATAAGGTAGCAAAAAGAACTAAATTATTATTAGTAAAAACGCCTCTTGAAACAAATGGTGACTGGTTTGGGGGAAAACCTCCAAATATCCAAGGATATGAACATTCAGATGGACACATTAATTTTTTTACTCCATCAAAATATATTCAATTATTAAATAAAAGTGGGTTCGAAATAATTAGTGGAAAATGTATAAAATCGATAATTCCTCCTAATGCTCATAATATCCTTAATCCAGAAACAGAACTCAAAACACAGACTTTTTTCACAAAGGGAATGCGTTTATTTGTAAACTATGCACCGTTCTATTTTACTCGCAAATTACTTGGAGGGGGAGATCATATCTGTTTAGCCAAATCTATTTATTTATAATTCTAGTACGGCGATTTCAAATTAACATAACTATGTCAAAATAACACCCGAGGGGTTAGGATCCATCTTGTATGACCACTTGAATATTACAGGTTCTTGGTTTAAACTATCAATATAGTTAGATAACCGTAGGATGATTTCTTCCTTCGATTTCACTCTTATTCCCCTTAATACTGATCGAGAGGTCTTACTAAAAAAGGATTGTAAACGCTCACCCGATCTTGATCAGGGGTTTATAAAGCCGCGCTCATTCGTTTTTGATCACCCTATTATAAAGTAAAACGAATAAATCCCCTCGGTATGTGAGGTGGATATTTGAGGTGAAAACGATGGCAGAGATCCAACAAATCGTTGCATCTTACAATAGATGCGGCCCATATAGCCAGGTTGCACGGGAGTTCCATATCTCTCGTAACACGGTAAAGAAGTATGTTCTCCGGGTAACTGAGGTTAGATCGGGTCTTCGGGATGAGATCCTTCCTTCAAATCGTGAAATATTTCAACCTCCCCGGGTTGTGACAGATGAAATCCTGCTCCTCATCCGCACTCTCCTCGAACAAAACCTGACCCATCCTAGAAAACAGAGGATGAATGCAAGGCAGATCTTTGACCAGGTTATTCAAAGTGGTTACTCGATCAGTTACACTACCGTCAAACGAATCATATCCTCATGGAATAAATCCCATTCTTCACGAGATGTGTATATTCTCCAGGAACCTGAACCCGGTTATCGAGCTGAATTTGACTGGTGTAAAGTCAGTCTTCAAATCAAAGGAGTCTGGACGAAAGTATCCATGGCAGTCATGGTCCTGACTTACTCGTTATTCCGATTCGCCCGACTCTATTACCATGAGACCCAGCAAGAGGTTATCGATGCCCATATTCAGTTCTTTACCGAGATTCAGTCAGTTCCCCGGTACATCTACTATGACAATCTTAAAGCAGTCTATGATTATTCACGGAAGAAGTTCCAGGATACATACCTTCAATTTGCATCTCATTACGGCTATTCCTATGAAGTATGTAATCCTGTTTCTCCGCATGAAAAGGAACAGATGAAGAGAGCGTCAGTTATATCCGAAGGAATGCATTCGGAGAGAGAACCTCATTTGAATCATTCGAAGAAGCTCAACAATGGCTCATTGCAGCTCTTAAGCGAATAAATAGTAAAAATGTATATCGAAGGGACAAGACCCCAATTGAAGCTTTGAAGGATGAACAGAATACTATGTTTTCCCTTCCATCTCTTGAATATTCTAACGTACTGACCAAATTTTCCCGAATTTCAAAGTATTCATTTGTAACCTTTGACCGTAATTATTACTCAGTTCCTGATACCTATCGTCAAAAACACATTCTGTTAAAAATATCTCAGGAACGGATTGACCTCCTATCTGGTCCTGAACTGATCGCATCACACCAGAGATTTTACGGGAAAGGGCAGTACTCTCTCAATATTTGCCATTTCCTAAAAACATTTGGAAGAAAACCAGGAGCACTTGAACATTCAAAAGTCATTCACCAGGTTCCTCCTGTCCTCCTTAAACTTTTTGAATCCAGTTACCGGGAAAAGCCGTTGGAGTTCATTCAGCCTTGATTCCCGGGAACACATAACGATGGAAAAAGGTCCGAGAGGTATACGAAGAAATTTATCTAAATGAAGATAATATTATAGAGATTAGAAAATTGCACCTAATCGTTATGTGTGCTAAAAATACATAACGAGGATAAAAATTTTAATCCCCTATAATCAATCATTTTTTAATTCTGCAATCAATTTTAAGATTTTACTTCCTCACTCGTTACAGATTTCCGGGAATCCAGGATACAACTTATCAACAAGGAAAATAGTACCGATAGGAAATGATATATTTTCATTCCGCTCAACTTCATTGGTTCTTAGTTTTGTTTGCATTTTAGGCGATTCAAACATCACTAAGAACACATTTATTTTTGTTAGTGGCAAAGTCAGGCTTCAGTTATCAAGTGGACCACTGCCGGTTTTTATCTATCCTCTCTACTTTTTAACCACTAAAACTGACGAAGAGCCAATTATATTTTAACATTTGAATGAACTTTACGCGTACTTATTTCTCCAATTCTCCTCAATTTTTTGTATATAATATCCTATAACAAAGGTAATTGGAATAATAAAAATAATCATAATAATATCTTGGAATAGTGGATTAAACCCAAGAAAATAAAATATTCCATACCAAATTGTAAAAAAAGGGCGATGAATTAGATAAACGACAAATGAAGAAGTTGATATAAATAAGAATAATTTATTTAAATTTGGAGAAATCTCTCCAATAAACGATTCTGCAAACCAAAGAGAAATTAAACAAAATGATATTACTATAATATTTAATGATATTGTTGAAACAATCGAAATAGAGAGGTATTGTCCTTGAAATAATGGTAAAATTTGGTCCATTCTTACATTCAAGATTAATCCAAATCCAAAAATAGTTGGAATGATGAGTAAATATTTACGCCATTTCTGATTTTCAAATAAATTAATAAAGTTGGTTGCAATTCCACATACAAAAATAAAAAAATAATTAAAAAAGTAATCATCAATTAAATGAAATAAAATTCTAATCATTAAACAACTAACAAAAATGGAAATAGTTACTATAATAAACGAGGGAAGTTTTTTAGAAAAATAAATTATCAACGGATATAATAAATAGAAAAATAATATCAATCCAACGAAATAAAGGGTAAATATTGGTTTTGCTAATGCAGGAGAGAGAATAATTTGTAGACCCAAAGCATTAATTATTAAATTATAAAAATTAAATAAATTTGAGATATTATAATCAATTCGTGTTGGGGCAAATATTGGCATTAATGTCGCATACACGAAAAAAAATAAAGATATTCCAAAAATCCAATATAGCGGAAAAATCCGAATAATCCTCTTTTTGTAAAATTTTATAATTTGAGCTTTAGTTTTTATCAAATTAGTGGTAGTAAATAAAATATATCCACTAATAAATATAAATAACCCAAGACCGAATGACGCAAAATAAGGGCTAAATAATTTGATCCCCCCATTATTAATTATATACCCTCCCCCACAATGTGTAATTACAATAAAACAAATCGCAAGAGTTCGTAAAAAATCTATACTAATAATTCGATTATTCATGAAATATCACCCATTTAATTGCATTCTTTATTCCAACACCAGAGAATTAACTTATTTATACCCCGAAAAATTTTGAAACTAATTATTGGTAATCTTGAAAATAAAAATAAAAGGTTTTTTTGAATTTTATATGTGTTAGTCTTACATTCCTTAAGTATTTTAGCAGCTGAATCGGAATCGTCTCTCAATAAAAAATGGTAAGCAATTCCCAATTGCAAATATGAAATATATTCTGAAACCTCATTTATCATAGTTTCATGAACTTCTCCCCTTTCAATTGCTTTTTTTCCTGAATTTATAAATGGAAGATTAGGATTTAGAACTTTTGTTAAACCAGAACGATTGACTGCATCCACATATACTTTTGATTCACCCCTCCAACTAAATGCGATTGAATATTTTATTGCAATTCTACCCCACATGTCTAAATCCTCCCCCATCGGTTCACCTTCTAGAAACATTCCAATTTCAGAAAAAACATATTTCGGAATTCCCACAGAAGAAGAACAAACAGGAGGATCTTCTTCAGTAGCCGCTCTAAAGTAGTCAGGTATTATTCCTTCCCAAGGATATTTTTCAATATATTTATTATTCATCTTTCGAATTATTCCTTTTGAATTACAACGGCTGTAGGATGTAACATAAGCTCCAGCTCCTGGATAAGTTTTTTGAAGGTTAAATAATATTTGCAAATGGTTTGGCGTCCACTCATCATCAGCATCAAGAAATGTAATAAAATCGGTGTTAATATTTTGAATTCCTCTATTTCTTGCTACAGATACTCCTGAATTAATTTGCTGAATAAGTTTTATTCTTGAATCATTTATTTTTTTAACCATTTCCGGACCATTATCAGTTGACCCATCATCAATGATAACAATTTCAAATTTTTGGAAAGTCTGTTTTAATACAGAATTTATAGATCTTAAAATATGAGGTTCTTTATTAAACAGTGGAATTATTACTGAAATTAGAGGATTCATAGATTTCTCATCAATTAGATAGTTTGTAGCAATATTATGTTAACAATTCTATTCAACTGGTACAAGTGAGTTATTTTCTAGATCCATAATAACAATTATGAAAAGTCCAACGATTCTAATATTTGTCTAAAACATTTTTTAATATATCTCCTGCTGAAAGCGCTAACTCCTTTATAGTTGGGATTTTCAGATCCAATTCACGCCTAATTTCACTTTCCCTTTCTTGCATTGAAGAGAACATATCAACAACTGTTTTCGAGTTTATTTTATCAGGCCCGAGAGAATAATTATTATGGCCGAAAATATCCTGATTAATACCTTTTGCTTTAAGACTATAACCTAAGCTTAAAGTTGGAACACTTGTTGACAAGGCTGCGATCGTAGCGTGAGTTCGTGATCCAATAAAAAATGTCATTTGACTTATGATCCATTTCATTTCTGATGCTGTGTAAGAGGGAGGGATCAAAACACATTTATTTTTTTTACATGATATTCGGGAAAAAATTTCCTTCATAAAACGATAATCATCAGAATGTAATGAAGTAACATGCGGAATGAGATAAATAGTAGAATCGCTTTTAGAACAGATTTCTTGAATTATTTCAGATGCCATTAAAACCCATGCTTCAATATCTCCACCAGTTACATATTTTGCCATCATTGGACTCAAATTAATACCGATTGAATCCTTCTCTAATGAAATATAATCATCGATTCCTTTAGGCTTCTCATGCTCCATGAGAAATGCTGGATCTGCAACCGTGGAAACATTTTTTCTTACCTCAATGCTATGTAAGTAATCTGTGGTTGCAGATTCCCTGGCAAATATTCCTGTGACCTTGTTGAGATGTTGACTCATATATTTTTCATATTTTCCAATTTGATTAAAGGGACCAATTGATGCACCCCAGATAAATAGTGGTTTCTGGTGCTCAAGGACAAGATCATCAAGTGTCGTAAAGAGTTTTGGGATCCCATAATCAAGAGAATAATTGTCACCGCCAATAGATAGGACCGCAGTGGAACTGTGGAGATATGGAAACATATTCTTATAGACACGACGATTAATACTTTCAGGTTTTAAAAAAAAATGATAAATGTCCCTCCAAGTATTTAGTTTCCAGAAATTTTTTAGAACAATATTTCGATTAAAATTTGAAGAGGAAATATGAATAATATTTCGATCGATTTCATTTCTAGATTGATATTGGAATATTTTTTCAGATTGAAAATGTGATAAACATATAAATTTCGGATCACAATAAAATTTCCGAAGAATTTTTGTCGTCCCTCGAATAATTGCCTCACATCCTCTATTTTCATACGAACCGTTCCCAGCTAATATAAAAAGAGGTTGTTCATGATTCATATAAAAGACTCCTTATTTTTCGTTGAAAGAATTGAATAATATCAATAGGAAGCATAATAATTTTTAAATATGTTTCATTTTTTCTTAAAAGATGTAGAATAGGTTCCATATCATCACGAAAGATATCATTCTCTCCTTTTTTATAGGTTCTACTTATTATCCTCATTTGCTCTTTATAAATTACCTCATTTCGTAAGAATGGGTTTTTCATTCTAACTGGATTTACTCTTTTTTTAACTACCTTCTTTCCATTTTTTTTGTTTAGATACAATCTAAATGCAAGGTATTTTCGCTTTATTGTTATCAATCCCTTTTGGCTTTGTATCACCATATCGATTGGAATTGTATCAAGATTGATATCTTTTAACATAATGCCCTTTTCTAACAACCTTTTTACTTTAATAGACCTTATTAAAATAAGATTTGTCCCTTTACTATCTAAAGAATATTCCGGAAGCCATGCATCCATAAGCGTTACATCTGCACATTCAGCAAAAATATCATCACAATAGTTACACGCATTTATTGTAAACCAACGATTTAGATATGCTTCTGCTACACCTTCATTCCAAAATAATTTTTTCTCTTTTCCTTTCTTATCCATCGCAGAGAAAAAAAAATTACTTGCAATTTTTTCTGAATCTTTTCCTCGATATTGTACTTGTATTGGCTTTTCTTCCAAACCTGCTAGTGTTGATAAATAAGTGGTATAATTTACACTTTTCAATTGACCACAAGTAAGACCTAATATAATCGTGATTCTCTTACGTAATTTTTTATTATACAACTGAGATAACCTAATTGCTTTAACAAAACACGGTAAGCCTATAATAGCATAATTACCTGGAATATCAACTATATATTTTAGTACTTCAGATAGTTCTACTGGATGATATGTTGAACCTGAACTTTTTCGAATATCCTCTATTGAGGAAAAAACTGTATATTTAAAAAGTTTATTTGGATCTAAATTTTTTGTTACACAAATAACCGCATCCACTTCATGATCTTTTATGAGGTTTTCAAGTATCCACGTTGCCATACCACCCGATGCTCCTAAATTGCGATGCTCATTTACTTTTGAGTATCCTACATAAGTATTTAGAAAAAACCCAGTTTCTAACTTATGTTGAATTCCGGGAACATTACCAAATAATTGTTGTCCGATTACATCTTCATCAGGATTCTTTTCTCCAAATGGACAAACATTTATACAGATACCACACTCGGTTTTACAATCATGATAGAGCACTGGATTATACTCACCATACGGATTAATAATCATTTTAAGGGAATTATCTGGACATAGAGCTACACAGACACCACAACCGATACATAAGTCAAGATTTTTGTCTTTTTTCGGAAATAAAGGCTTCATCAAAAAATCTCCTAAAACAAATGGGAATATATGCTGAAAACAGATTAAATTCGTATTCATTTAGACCAAACTTAATAATAAGTATTAAATATATTATGCTGATGGCCCCACCAACAAATACAAGGTTGAAGAAAGTCCATACAGGTTCAAAAGTAATAAAAATCCTGGAAACCATAATAATTGAAATCGTGGATATAATACCAGGCAACATTGATTTTGTAAAAGTATATGATGGTACTTGTAGAACTCTAGTCGCATACCATGGAGTAAAAATTGCATTTTTTAATGTTAGAGTAATTGCCGCTGCTACAGCAACTCCATAGTAACCCAATCCGGAGTATAGAGATAGGAATATCGCAAGGAGGAGGTTTCCTATCCCCATAATAAATGTAATAATTCCTGGAACTTTTACCTTATTGTGTGCAATATTTATCGCAAACAGAGGTAATACTGCCAGATTAACCATGAGGTGAATGACTAATACTATCGTAAGAGGAGCAAGAAATACAAATTCACTACCAACCCAAATAAAAATTAACTGTGAAGCAAACCCACAGACCAATCCAATTGGAAGCGCCACAAAAAGGCCCATCAACTTGACAGCACTCTTAGAAACCCGAATCAGAGATTCTATTTGCTCTTTTGCATAATACATCAACATCACAGGCGTTAACAGTCCTGCGACTGTTCCTGCAATCCCACGGAGAAGAATAACCCATTGTAATGCAATAGCATATTCCCCACCCATTTTCGCTCCAAAATATAAATTTATTACAATAAGATCGATGTTGAGAAAAAGTAATGATCCAACCTGATTAATGACAACCCACCAACTCATCCCCATAAAATCGTTTAATCGGCTTCGATCAAAATCATGGTAAGAAATTTTTAGATCAGGATTAATCAAATGGGATAAAAATATAGAAAAAGTAGTAGTAACAATTCCACTAATTAAGTAAGCTAATCCAACAAGAGCAAGAGAGGGTGAGATAATCTTAAAAAAAATTATTATAAATAGTATTTGAAGAATAGTTCCAGTAATATTTATTAGATTGATCAGATCAAGGCGATTATATGCAAATAGAGAAACGGTAAAATTACCAGACCATGCACGGATAAGAAAAGTATTACATATACCGAAGAAGAGAAAGAACACTTCTCCTTTTTGACTATCTTGAATACTAAATAATATAGGAGCATAAAGAGAAATAATGATGATAACCGGGAACAGGAGAAATATAAATGCAGTAATCCCAAAAAAGGCAGTATTGAACGTTATATTGGCAGATAAATAATCTTCTCGTTGAATATTGACTGACAGAAATCGAGAAACAGATGAATTAAGTGAATCAGTTAATAAACCAATATATCCATTTATCGATGTGGCAAGAGGGATAATCCCATATGCTGCAATGCCCAGAGTCGAAATAAAAAATGGAACTAAAAATAGGCCTATTACAATGTTTAGTAAAAAATATAACATATTCCCTAAAAAATTCTTACCCATCTGTTTAGATGTAAAAAAAGAACTTGTCATTTATTGTGTTCCTATAATTTATTTATTTTGCCTTTCCGCCTAATTTGTTCAGGTATATAAAATAAAATTCTCATCTTGAATCGCTCTGTCATATAATTGAACCAGCCACACTAGGGGTTTCCTTATTCAAAATTCATAATTATTTCACAAAACACAAACATCATGATTTTGGTATAGTATAAACTACTTGCCAATTCTCTAAATGTCATATTAAAATACTTTATTTTTATGTAGATTTGATTTGATCATTTACTGTGTGTTTTAATATTATCAAAACAATTTCACAAATAAAAATTATAACTTAAGATAAAACATTCCAACTTTCTCCGCCTCATCACTGTTGACCATCCCTTGAACATCCACAAGAACTGGGTTAGTATTCATCAGATATCGAATATTTTGAATATTTTTTTTCTTAAATAGTGTATGAGCCACTGCAATAATTACCACATCCACTTTCATATTGGGATCCTGCAAAGGGATCACCCCAAACTTTCTAATAACTTCATCTGGAAGTAGCGGATCATATCCATATACATCGATCTTGAATTCCTTGAGTTCATGGATAATCTCTTCAACCGAGGATTCTCGGGTGTCTGGAACATCTTCTTTGTAAGTGAGACCCATAATCAGGACTTTAGAATTCCTAATCACTTTACCGGCTTCATTCAACCCTTTTATCGTCATTTGGGCAACATGACGGGGCATTGAATCATTGATTGCTCTCCCAGCTAGGATCACTTGTGGATGATATCCTAATTCTTCTGCTTTATACACAAGGTAATAAGGATCAACCGGAATACAATGGCCACCAACCAAGCCTGGACGATATTTATGAAAATTCCATTTGGTTTCTGCTGCATTGAGTACTGCCTTAGTATCTATACTCATTTTTTGAAAAATAATTGAGAGTTCATTCATGAGGGCGATGTTGAGATCCCGCTGTATATTTTCGATCACTTTTGCAGCTTCCGCCGTTTTGATATTTGGTGCCCGGTATACTGTTGTAACTAACCCATAAAGATCACATAGAATATCTGTTGTATTTTCATCCATTCCAGATACTATTTTCGTGATTTTTTCAAGCGTATGTTCATCATCATTTGGATTAATCCGTTCAGGTGAATACCCAACAAAAAAGTCTGTTCCACACTTCATCCCGGATTCTTTCTCAAGAATCGGAATCATAATATCTTCGGTTACTCCGGGATATACTGTCGATTCAAGAACAACAATTGTACCAGACTTTAAATTTTGGCCAATGGTGGTAGCGGCGGACCTAACCGCACCAAGATCGGGATCTTTGGCCTTTGTTACCGGAGTAGGGACACAAATCAAAACAAAATCTGCATTCTTAATGGATTGAGGATCAGATGTTACATCAAATCCGGGTTGACTTTTTTTAATTGATTCAATTTTTTGTTGATCAATATCAAATCCTATCGTTCGAATATGTTGAGCAAACGCTTCTGCAAGCGGAAAACCTACATATCCTAACCCGACAACACACACTAGTTTATTTTTTATTGATTCTGATACCATGCAATCGTCTCCATAAGACCGGATTTAACTGAATAATGTGGAGTATAGCCAATTTGGTTCTGAATTCTACTAATGTCAGCAAGAGAGTCACGGATGTCACCCGGTCTCTCTCGTTCAAAAATAATCGGGGCCGTAATCCCCGTCAACTCCATAATCAACGAAGCTAACGAAATGAGAGAAATCTGCTGATTATACGCAACATTAAAAACTCCCTCAATGTTACTTTCCATTGCCTTGATGTTTGCCTGTACAACATCTTTCACGTACGTAAAATCCCGGGTCTGTTTCCCATCTCCATATATTACCGGTGATTCATGTTTCAAAATCCGGGTAATAAATTTTGGAATAACTGCAGAATATTCAGATTTGGGATCCTGGCAGGGTCCAAATACATTAAAATATCTAAGTGAAACAGTTTTTAGACCATATAATTCTGAAAAAACCCTACAATACTGCTCTCCAGCAAATTTTGAAATACCATACGGGGACATTGGATTTGGAGGCATATTTTCAGTCTTTGGAAGAACCGGAGTATCCCCATACACCGATGAAGAAGATGCAAAAACAACTTTTCGAACATTCATCTCTTTTGCAGCAAGTAAAACATTCAATGTTCCTGTAATATTCGTTTCATTTGTTGGAAGAGGATCTTTCACTGAACGAGGGACAGATGTTATGGCTGCTTCATGAAAAATCCCATCTGAACCCTCAAAAACCTGTTTTAATAGCAAAAAATCAGTGACACTTCCTTGTATAAACTTGACAGGAGTATGGACAATATGTTCCATTTTCCCGCTAAACAAATTATCAATGACAACGACTTCGTGATCCATCGCCAAAGCTTTAGCAAGATGAGAACCAATAAATCCGGCTCCTCCGGTAATGACATATTTCATGATAATGTATGTCCAGGCTAGAATATCCCGGAACAAGACTCAATATTACGCTTTTCAGAATTAGGGTATTTATTTATTTGCCATGCAATAGATCAATGTCATATGATTAACTTTGTATATGATTATTAGAATCTAAAAATACCTTGTAAATGGACATTATTATTGTAGTATTATGAATACCCGGAATCAGATCTAATAGAAGGGGGCCATCATAATGCCGATATACATAGTGAACTCCTTTTCTTAATTAAAGCCCAAATGGCAGATTTTTCTAAACCCAATCTAAGGGTTTCTCTAAATATACCGGAAATCGTCTATTTTTAAAATTCCCCAAAGGAAACCGAACATATATCCGGCCACTATTTATACTTTGATCAAAAGACACCATATACTATGGATATACCCTGGACAGGCTAATAGCACCCCCGTGTAAAAACGATATTTGGGCTCCTTTTCTCCCCGGACTGTAATGCATGGCATATATTTATTAACTCAACTCAAAAAAGAAAACACATGGCTTTTAGATATGAATTTCGTACTTTCGTAATATTATCCCTTTTCATATGTCTCATAATTACAATAATTCCCCCGGGATCGGCAGAATATTCAATCGAAATCTCTCCTCAAACCATTGCCCCGGATCAGGAAGTCACGGTGACACTCAATAATATTCCACAGAATTCTCTCATTAACATGTCCTTAAACGCTTCAGTAAAAACCACTCCGGGTGAAGAGATGGATTATACAGTCAACAACTTTCTGTTTCCTTATGAATCCGGGGTATCAGTATTCCAGGCAAAAATGTTTGATCTTGAACCAGGAACTCCTGCAACTGTGAGTATATTACGGGAAGATGGAACTGAAGCAACCCGTACTGACAATGTTTCACCTGCAGGAGAATTTAATGCATCTATTCAGAAAGAACTGAACAGGGGAATGTACAATGTTTCATTTATTGGAATCCCGGCATCCGGCAATGTAACATCAACAATAGACTTTGGTGGTGTCACTAATACAACGACAGGTAACGTCACTGCCGAATCTGCCAGTACTGAATCCTATTTCTCTCCTGGAGGAATTACTGACGGAACGGTCGATGTAAATATCTATATTGATAAACAACTTCAGAAATCAAATACCATCACAATATCTTCAAATGCATAAAATTGAAAATCATTGACAGAATCTTCAATATATTTTTCATAGTGATCTATGGTACTACATTCATTTTTTATCAAATACAATTCATCAACCAAAGGAGCGTATTGCTAGCATAATGCGACCCAGGCATATTGCCATCCTGACTCTGTGTGGATGGCTTCTCATTATTACTCTGTTCATGATGGCTGCAAGAAGATTTGATCTTGAAGTCTTCTTTGTGCTCTGGTTGATCGGTCTTCTGATTGTTGTTGAACTGACGGATTACAGATATTTTCAAACAACTCATCTTAAAAAAATTAAATATATTATCGGAATTGGTATCCTGATATTCGGATACATTGTCATTGAAAAAATACTGGTAATTCTCCATTCATGAAATCATTACGTATTAGTACAGCATTTCTTCTGCTGGCAATCAGCACTCTTGTCCTGGTATGTATGATTTCAGTTCCACCGGTTTTTTACTCCCTGGATCAGGATATTGCAAAATCAGGATTTCATAATAACATTGATACAGAAAAACGAGTCGTCATCAATAGTTCAACAGATATGCTTTCAGTAATGCAGGATATTCTTGACTACTCAGGACCGATTGCTCTCAACATACGAATGCAGGATCTTGAATCTTCAAGAAATGATCTCGATCAATACGCTAAGAAATACCGGAACCTGAACAGCCTGGTTATTAATCTTGAGATGAATGATAGTGAAGTTCAGGATTTTGTCAACAATACAAAACTCCAGGATGATCTATACCGGGAACTCATGAATTCATCATATTCACTTGATGAATTAAAGAGACTTGAATTCAGATACCGGGATAAGAAAGATAGTGTCGGCCTCACAACTATTGCGTACCAGGGTCAGGCATTAAAAAAGAAGATTCAGTCGATCAGAGACAGATATCATACAGTTAATCAGAACATCATAAATCAGAGTATCTCGTATGAACTGGACCCAACAAAAACTCAGAAAGCACGAGAAGATATTGATCGATTTGTTGACGAAATAACAAAGGACATTAAGGAGGAGAAACCGGAAGTTGTACCAAACCTGAATATCGCAAGAAAAATATCACTCATCATTTCTCCGGATCATGGAGTATACCGGGATCTGATTATGTACTCAGGGTTTGCTTCAGGAAATGGGGCTAATAATGCCAATGTAAGCATATGGCTTGATAATAAAACCTATTTTAATACTACGACGAATGATATTGGAGAATATCGCCAAAAAATAGAAATCGGAAGGATTCAAGAAGGAACCCATAATGTTTCAGCCCATTGGGGCTCTATGAATTCTGAAGAAATGAACCTTACCGTAACTTCGGTAAACTCTTCACTTACCCTGAATATTACCGGTGAGTTATTTCAGCCGGTAATACACACATCCGGACTTCTCATGACAAACCGGAGCGTACAATCAGCTCCCATTCGGTTTATCGTCAATAATCAAACATGGAATGAAACCAGAACAGATAATTATGGAAATTATAGTTTAAACCTTACTTTGCCTGAAGGAAAATACCTTATTCACACTCTCTTTTCAGATCGATCTTTTCCGATCAATCCATCAGTAAGCCCGACATATGAAGTCATCTCTTCTGGAACAGGTATCATTTCTATCCGGCTCCTTGGAAACTCCGTCAATAATTATGATGATTCAACAGAACAGTTGCTGAAAATCAGCATCGGATTCATTGTCCTTTTCAGCCTGGGTATATTATTTTGGCATTTGAAAAGGAAAAGCCAATCCCGGACTCATATACAAGAAGTTCCGTTACCAGATAAGAAGGATTCTGTCATCATTCCTGATGATATCGATGTACAGGAATTTTTCAATGGAAATATTGAGGATACCATAACGCAAAAAGAAGAACTATTATTATCCGGCTACACAGAAAAACTCAAGGTTTCCGGATTATCAGAAGCAGCACGATATGTATACATTTATTTTATTGAGAAAATTGCCGGTGATTTACAAAACCCGCCACCACCTCTTACTCTGACCCCGCGTGAAGTTATCCAAAAAATCCGGAGATATCACTATTCAGGGATCTTTACTTTGTTTGTATCGCAATACGAACGGATCAGATATGGCGGTAAGAATGATAAGAAAGAACAGACAGCCTTTGAAACTCTGATGAATGAAACCGATTCCAATTTGAGTGAGAAACATGAAGACTGAAAACGGTATTGCATTACTTCTGATCATTGCCGCAGTTTTTCTCCTCATATCTCACCTTTCAACAAACAATCTCGAATTCAGCAGATATAATGCCGGGTGGAATGGAACATCAGATTTTTTTGATCTTCAAAACCGTCATACAACAGAAGATATTACAAATACATCTTCATTATCAGGTAAACAAAACTCGACTCTTCTGATAATTGCACCAAAAAAGCCATACTCTGCTTATGAGTTATCAGATTACCGATCTTATATCCAGAGAGGAAACATAATCATTCTCGCCGATGATTTTGGGACTGGCAATGACTTTTTGAGAGGGATCGGTTCTTCCATTCGGATTTTACCAGGAATAGTAGCCAGTGTCGATCGGGCATATAATGATTCATACGCTATTGTTTCTTATCCGGTTTTTAATCATTCATTAACCAGAAACGTCTCTTCCATCGTATTAGATAAGGGGGCTGCACTTGAAGGAGGAGAACCCTTGATAAAAACAACCCTCATGAGTTGGATAGATGCAGATAATAATGCAAGAATTACAAAAAAGGAGATGCTTGGTAAGTATACTGTTGTAACTCGTGAGCATATCGGGAAAGGAGAATTAATAGTCCTCTCTGATCCGAGCATTTTTATAAACACAATGAATAGTCTCGATGATAAATGGGATAATAGAAAATTTATTGAAAATATTCTTGCTCTCTCGAATCATCTTATAATTGATCAGGCAAATTCGAGAACATCAGATACGGATGGGTATAGCACCATAATGCAGGATCTCAAAAGTTCCTCTCTTTCCATGCTTGCATTTATTGGCCTACTCCTTTTCATTTTGATCATCCTGTTTATAAAAAAGCGTTACATATGATTTTTCATAAACGATTTAAAGGACCCTGTATCTGTCTTTCAATTCAAGGACAACAAAAATATGACACAAAAACATGAAACCAAACAAAGAACTATAATATTCCAATCAAATAATCTGATACTGACTGATTATATCATATCCCTCTGGGTTACAGGAGTCTGCGATGAATAAAACCAATAATCAATCTTCCCATAAAACTGATGATGCAACCGTTACAACCCTTGAAACTTTGAACAGGGAGGCCATTAAAAAAATACAGGAGTATATTGTTGGAAATCAGGATCTTATCCAGTTAATCCTCGTTGCCCTTTTAGCTAATGGTCATATCCTTATTGAGGGAGTACCAGGCACTGCAAAAACTACAATCGCAAAATCCATTGCACTCATTACCGGCTGTGAATTTAGAAGGATTCAGGGTGCAGTAGATATACAGCCGGCAGATATCATCGGTATCAGGACCTATGACTTAGTATCGAGAGACTTTGTTCTTAAGCCAGGTCCGGTTTTTACTAATATACTACTCGCTGATGAACTCAATCGGATGAATCCAAAAGCACAGAGTGCTTTTATTGAATCCATGAGTGAAAGACAGGCAACAATTGATGGAGATACAATACCACTCCCTGACCCGTTTATCGTCATTGCGACCCAAAACCCATACGAGATGGAAGGGACTTTTCCCATGATTGAGGTCCAGCGTGATCGGTTTATGTTTAGTATGGATACCTCACATCTGGATTCTGAAGAAGAACTTATGATCATCAGAAGAGCTTCAGATGGTAAACTCAACTGGAAAAATTATGCTGACAGCATTACTCCACTTATTGAGAAGGAAACCCTCATACAATTGATAAGAAAAATATCTGATATTCACGTTGAAGATCCTATTCTTCATTACATCAGAGATATTATAATCAAAACCAGGAATCACCCTGATATTGCACTGGGTGCTTCTTCACGTGCCTCAATCTCATTTATATCAGGAGTTAAATCTTTTGCTGCATTACAAGGACGCGAATATGTAATTCCGGATGATGTCAAATGGATTGCACAGAAAGTGTTGAAACACCGGATCTATCTCACAAGAGAAGCCGAAATTGAAGGCATCACCTCTTCAGAAATAATACAGGAAATATTGGAGTCGGTAGAGGTGCAATAACAGTGAAAGTGAAACGCTGTACCCGGATTATTATTGCAGCGTTTCTTCTTTTCTTAATTTTAACTTTTTTTTTAGATAAACCAGATCTTTTAGCAGTTTCCCTGTCTCTGTGGGTACTCATAATCTGGCGTTACATCATTTTCTTTAAGCGACTAAAATTAGTTGTAAAATCAGTGGATGTCAAGAGAATTATCGATAAATCCCTGGTAAGACAAGGGATGATTTGCATGGTGACAACCAAAATATCCTTGACAATAGAAGAGGGAATGACAGCCATCTATTCAGAGATGGTACCAGTCGGTGTGCAAATCGAAGATGGAACGAATCAGACAGATCCACTTTTTTCAGGTGCTCATAAATTGACACTTACATACAGTATTTCTCCTATCTCCCACGGAAGCATTACATTTCCAGGAGGAAGTGTGACCGTGCAGGATCCATTCTTTGAAACAACAATTCGATTATCCACATCATCTTATAACGGTCCGGTTCTTCTTGTGCAGCCAGCTCCATTCTTTGAAAAAAAGAGATCAGATCGTCAGTCTCAGGGAGTTGAAACAAATACAATTCAGGTACAGCGTGGGAGCACCATAAAGACATACCGGAAATATTTCCAGGATGATGATTCACGGCTCATCGATTGGAAATTGTCTGCAAAACGTGATACGTTATATGTACGGGAATTTACCAGCCTGGAATCAAATCCTCCATTACTCATTATTGATCTTCCTGATGTGGATCAGGATTATGATGAAAAGCACTTTTCAAAACTTGTCATGGCAATTTCTGCACAAATAGAAAATGTGGCACGAGAAGGAACTATCCTTTCTCTTCTTATCATTTCAGGACCCAATATCATCACCTTCCTCTCCCATGAATATTATCCTGGCAGTTGGATGACTGTTATAAGAGAACAGTTCCACCCCCGTATCAGGTTGCATCATCTCTACCGTACAAAACAAAGGATAGAACTCAGAAAAATCGTGAAAGATTTTCAGAACCTGAATAAGAATAGAGTAAATAATTCAATAATCAGATACTATTCTCTCTTAAATTCTGTATTTAAGAACCATCTCCTTGATAATGGAAAAAACCGATTTTCATCTCAAATCTCACGAATTTTTTTATCAGTCAGACCAGGGTTTATCACTTTGTACTCACTTTGTGATGGCGATGTAAGCCACATTAAGGAGATTGCACATCAGGCACGATTTGATAAAATCCAATTCGTTATTCAAACAACGCAAAAGATCAGTTCTCATAAATTATGTGCTCAGTACAGTGCACTTCGTAAAGAAACAATTGAGGAGATACCATGATTATTTCACTCTTAGAGAAACTCTATCTATGCCTCTTTATTGCCTGTATGTTTGCTCTCGCATATTTTTCTCCGATTTGGTATGTATATCCCCTGATAATGTGTATTTTCCTTTGTATCTGGTTTTTTTACACACATAAAAGCGAGAAAGGAATCGTGTTGTTATTATGGGGTGAATTTTCCTGTGTTGCTGCATGGTACGCTTCTCCCTTTCTTGCATGGGTAATTCAAATACCGGTTATCGGTTTATTTCTCTTAAATCTGGATATTCCCCATACGAAACAGGAACAACTCTATTCAATTATATTATTTGGATTACTTGGAGTGATAACAGTACTTAGCGATCAGATAAACCATACTATGATTCCGGTGATACTGATACTCGTTGTATCAGTGGTGGTAATTCTGGGAATGATGATAACAGAATTTCGATTTAAAAAAGAGTTCAGAGTTGAGAAAGTATGAAAAAATCCTATATAAATAGAGATTTTCTTAGTTCATATATCCTGATAACTGTCGCCGCATTACTTCTACTGGTAGTGGCAATTACTGATCGGAGAGACATTACATCTGCATCAGTCGTAATCTCGGCCATGATCCTGTTTCTCTGTGGAATTTTTCTCTTCACGTTCTCAAAGCAGGATTCTATCGATGATCACATCTCATCACTCATTCCAGTCCAGAATCATATCAATTTCTGCACAATCATATCAGAATTAGGAATCATGGGTAATTCCTGGATTCTTCCACCACATAAAACAGGGAAAGAATGTATCATGCAATTCATACCAGTATCAACATATTCTGGTGGAACACTACAAGGAGATATTTTTGTTTCAGGAGAAGAAGGAACTGGCGTTCTTGTGCAGCCAACCGGACAAACCCTGAGATCAGATCTTAGGAAAAATGCCAGGTTAGTAATCCCCGACTCTGAAGAGGAGGTACTCCAGCTCATAAAGGAGACAGGAGAAGAACTTCTGGAAATTGCAGAGACAGTAAATGTCCAAAAAACAGGTGAGGGTTTTTCAATTATTCTAGACAATTATCTGCTTGTTGACGGATGCCGAAGAATAACAACTGAGTCACCTGCATGTTGTACGTTGAATCCATGTGCAATATGTAGTCTTTTTGGGATGATACTCACAGAAGGATTAAACCAGGCAGTAATGGTGGAGCGGTGTAGACCAGATAAAAAGAAAAATCGTGTCGAGATTCTCTTCACGATATCGTAAAAAACCTTCTTCTAAAGAAATTAATTCTTTTTCCCTTTCGCTTTTACCAGCCGTGCCTGAAGACCATAGTAATGTGAGAAACCAATAGCATCTGTCTGATCAATCAATTTTGAATCAAAGGAAGCCACGTCGACCGAGTAGAATGAATCCGGAGATGAACGGCCGAGCACAGTAACGGTTCCTTTGTAAAGCCGGAGATCCACAGTTCCGTTCACCCGCTGCTGTGTCGTGTCAATAAAGGCATTGAGGGCATCCCAGAGTGGTTCATAGATTAGACCGTAATAAGCAAGTTGCGCCCATTTTGCATCAACCGACTGCTTAAAAGCGTACTCTTCCCGTGTGAGAACAAGTCTCTCAAGGTCAGCATGTGCAGTGAGCAGAACTGTTGCTGCAGGGTGTTCATAGATCTCCCTTGCTTTGATACCCAAAACCCGGTTTTCCATCATATCGTTTCTGCCAATTCCGTGACTCCCTGCAATCCGGTTGATCTCACGGATGAGATCATACCCCGACATCTTCTTCCCGTTCAGTGCAACAGGGAGTCCCTTCTCAAAGGTCAGGGTTATCTCAAGGGGAGTATCTGGAGCACTCATTGCTGAAACAGTCCAGGCATAGATCTCTTCAGGTGGGTGGAAATCAGGCTCTTCAAGATGACCCCCTTCAACACTTCTCGACCACAGGTTCTCATCAACAGACCACGGTTTTTCCTTGTTGACCGGAACAGGGACACCATGCTGCTCTGCATATTCAATCTCCCATTCACGAGTCATGTTGTTCTCACGAATGGGCGCAACTACCTCCAGACCAGCAGATCTGAAGACGACGTCAAACCTGAGTTGATCGTTTCCTTTCCCTGTGCATCCATGTGCAACAGCGGTTGCTCCTTCTTTCTTTGCAATCTCAACAACCGCTTCGGCAATAATAGGCCTTGCAAGAGAAGTTCCCATGGGATACCCTTCATACAAGCCATTTGCACGAATAGAGGGGAACAGACACCGGTCAACAAACTCCTGTTTAAGGTCGACTGTATAGTGACGGTCAGCCAGTTTTTTGCCTTTCTCTTCTGCGACCGCAATCTCATCATCCCGCTGACCCACATTTGCTGCAACTGTGACAACGCGATCGTATCCGTACTGCTCCTTTAGAAGTGGAATGCAGATTGAGGTATCAAGTCCACCAGAATATGCAAGAACTACAGTGCCTTTGCCCATATAAATATCTCCAGAAAATGTGAATTATCCTCATATATATGGGTATGAAGAAAAGAAAAAACTCCCGCAGGTTTTCTTTCTACCGCGGGATGGGAAAAATCAGCAGATGTAGTGCTGCAGCGGTTCAATAGTCAGGTTTTCAGCCCTGACCGTGTTGATAGCTTCAGCAGCTGCAAGAGCTGCCTGTATGGTTGTGATGTAGGGTACTCCGTAATCAACAGCTGTCCGCATAATCTGAATATGATCCTGACGAGCTCTCCTGTCTGCAAAGACATTGATGATGAGACTGATCTCTCCACACCTGAGCATATCTACAACATTTGGCGAACCTTCCTGGATCTTGCGGACAAGATTTGAAGGAATGCCCTGGCTATTAAGATAATCCACAGTGCCGCTCGTTCCATATATTTTGAGACCATTCTCATGAAATGCTCTGGCAACTGGGAGGATATGATCTTTGAGATCCTGGGTTATTGAGATAAACACATTGCCTGATCGTGGAAGACGATTATGTGCTGCGATGCTGGCTTTATAATACGCACGTCCAAAGTCGTAATCAATCCCCATCACCTCACCTGTGCTTTTCATCTCAGGACCAAGAACTGTATCAACACCCGGGAGCTTGTTGAAGGGCAGAAGCACTTCTTTTACTGCAACGTGCTTGATCTGACGTTCCTGATAGGGCATATCAGAAAGCCTCATACCCATCATCACCCGTGCTGCAATTTTAGCAAGGGGAATTCCTGTCGCTTTTGCTACAAAGGGAACAGTCCTGCTGGCCCGGGGATTAGCCTCAAGCACATAGACCACCGAACCCTGGACCGCAAACTGAATATTTACTAGTCCGACTACCCCTAAACCAAGGGCCAGTCTCCGGGTATAGTCACGTACTGTCTCCAAAATTTCTGGTGAAAGTGACTGGGTAGGGATAACACATGCCGAATCACCACTATGAACCCCGGCAGCCTCGATATGCTCCATGATTCCACCGATGAGAACATCGGTGCCGTCACAGACTGCATCAACATCAAGTTCAATAGCATTCTGCAAAAATCGATCGATCAGAACCGGATGGCTGCGTGAGACTTTTACTGCCTCACGCATATACGCTGTCAATTCTGCAGTATCATGGACGATCTCCATCGCCCTTCCACCAAGGACATAGGAAGGTCTGACCAGTGCAGGATACCCAATCTTATCAGCAGTTGCAAGGGCTTCATCTTCAGAAGTTGCTGACCCGTTGGGAGGGGAAGGTATGCGGAGATCATCAAGGAGAACACTGAACCGATCCCTATCCTCTGCCATATCCATGGCATCAGGAGTTGAGCCAAGGATTCGGGTCCTGAGTCCAACGCGAGCCATCTCATCACGAAGTGGAACAGCAAGGTTCACGGCATTCTGTCCTCCGAACTGAACCATTACTCCATCATATTCATCCTTTTTGAGGATATTCATCACATCCTCAAGAGTCATTGGCTCAAAGAAAAGGCGATCAGATGTATCAAAATCGGTTGAAACTGTTTCTGGATTATTATTGACAACATGTACCTCAATACCCATCTCACGAAGGGCAGTGACTGCATGAACGGTACAGTAATCAAACTCAATCCCCTGGCCGATCCGAATCGGTCCTGATCCAAGGATCATAACCTTCTTCTTGCCAGATGGCTCCATCTCGCACCTGGAATCTCCCCAGGTTGAATAGAAGTATGGGGTCTGGGCAGGAAATTCGGCTGCACAGGTATCCACCATCTTATACGAGGGTGAACCACAAAGGGTATTGATCTCCTCTTCTGTCCGTTTGGTCAGGGTGATGATCTCACTTGTAGAAAAACCATACTTCTTTGCCAGCCTTACCTGTTCGTCTGTACCACCAGTCGTTAGAACCTGTTCAAGATCAACAATATTTCGGACCTTTTCAAGCCAGAAAGGTGTTATTTTTGTAAGATCTGCAACCTCATCCAGTCCGAAATCCTCCCTGAAAGCATCAAAGAGTGTTGCAAATCTTTCATCTGTGGGTCTTGAGAGGATCATGCGGATTTCGCCATGATTGGTGTGACGATCTACATCGTTGTCAAGGGAACGAAGAGCCTTCTTGAATGCTTCCTCAACACATCTACCAATTGCCATAACCTCACCGGTAGATTTCATGGCAGTTGTGAGAGTCCGGTCTGCGGTCTTGAACTTGTCAAACGGCCAACGAGGAACCTTGACAACAACATAATCTATTGATGGTTCAAACGATGCCGGAGTCTTTCCCGTCACCGTGTTGAGAATTTCATCAAGTCTGAGACCGATTGCTATCTTGGCAGCTACACGTGCAATAGGATATCCGGTTGCTTTTGAAGCGAGGGCTGAAGAGCGTGAGACCCGGGGATTTACTTCAATGACCCTGTACTCTTTGTCTTTTTTGAACCCGAACTGGATATTACACCCACCCTGTACATCTAGAGCACGGATGATCTTGAGCGCAGCATCACGAAGAACATTGAATTCATCATCACGGAGGGTCAGAATGGGAGCAACCACCACACTTTCACCGGTGTGAACACCCATTGGATCCACATTCTCCATACCGCAGATGGTGATACAGGTATCATTTGCATCCCTCATCACCTCAAACTCTACCTCTTTCCACCCGGCCACACTTTCTTCAACAAGTACCTGGTGAATTCTGGATTTTCCAAGGCCAAGTTCGGTGATTCGCCTGAGATCATCTGCGTTGTATGCAATTCCTCCGCCGGCCCCGCCAAGAGTATATGCAGGCCTGATAATTGCAGGGAAACCCACAATTTTGGCGGCCTCATCGAGCTGTGAGAGAGAACTGACAATCATAGATTTGGGGACGGGCTCGCCTATCCGTTGCATTAAATCCCTGAACTTCTCACGATCTTCTCCTTCATAGATCGCTTTAAGTGGAGTCCCAAGGATTCTAACACCCTCCAGTGCACCCATCTCGGCAAGTTCTGCAGTGAGGTTAAGACCGGTCTGACCACCCATCCCGGATAATATTCCATCAGGCTTTTCTTTCGCAATAATCTTCGCGATTACGTCAGCCTGAAGTGGTTCAACATAAATGATGTCTGCAGTATCAGGATCGGTCTGAATGGTTGCAGGGTTACTATTGACAAGAACAACCTCAACGCCCTCCTCACGAAGGGCGCGGCAGGCCTGCGATCCTGAGAAATCAAACTCAGCAGCCTGACCAATCTGAATCGGCCCTGACCCGATGAGGATCACTTTCTTGATTGATGGGTCTTTTGGCATTAAATCAGCCTCCGCATCATCATATCAAAGTACATCTTCTCTGTATCATGCGGTCCGGCATGAGCCTCCGGGTGGAACTGAACACAGAAGAGTTCAAGATACTCATCCTCAAATCCTTCAAGTGTTCCATCGTTACAGTTGGTGAACGTGACCTGACAACCCTCAGGGAGTGAATCTCCCATAACGACGAACCCGTGGTTCTGGGATGAGATTGCTATCCGGCCATCCTTGTAACGGACCGGCTGATTTGCACCCCGGTGACCAAACTTCATCTTTTGTGTTTCTCCACCCAGAGCCAGTCCGCATATCTGATTGCCCATACAGATCCCAAAAACAGGTAACTGGCCGGCAAGGTTTTTCACAGCATGAATAGCCCCTGTAGCCTGGACCGGATCACCAGGACCATTACTGATAAAGAGTGCATCTGGTTTGCATGCAAGTATCTCATCAGGTTTTGCATCGTGGGGGAAGATATACAGGTCTGCATTCCTGTGGCTTAAACTTTGAAGAATATTCTTCTTGACTCCGAGATCAATCACAGCCACTCTAGGTCCGCTTCCTTTCATATTCCAGGGCTCTTTGCATGAAACTTCAGGAATCAGTGCCTGGGTTGTGATATCAGGTGCTGATCTGGCCAGTTGAACTGCCTCTTCTCCATCATCACTGCCCACGATGATTCCAGCCCTGACAGTTCCTTTCTCTCTGATACTGATTGTCAGGTGGCGTGTATCAACGCCGGTTATTCCGAAGAGACCCTCTTCTTCAAAAAACTGGGAGAGTGTAGATCTGCCTGCCGGCTGCGTGCAGAGCTCGTGAACCACACACCCAGATGCCCATACTCGGGAGTTCTGAAAATTTTCCCGATCAACTCCATAATTTCCAATAAGAGGGTACGTGAAGAGGAGGAGTTGGCCGTGATAACTGGGGTCGGTCAGCGCTTCCATATACCCAGTCATCTGCGTGCTGAAGACCAGCTCGCCGGTTGTCTCTCCCTCAACCCCGAATCCCTCGCCGATAAAATATCGTCCATCCTCTAATCCGAGCGCAGCCTTCATGGTGTAAGTCCCATATCAGTGAGCCTGAAAACGTAATAACGATACCTTCTAGAAAATTTCAAAATAATTTCCCGAAGCATTGTGTACATTAAGTTTTCAGAATTATCTGGTGTCATCGAGTCTTGCGCACAATCTTAAGAACAATCTTAAGAACACCGCGGTTGAATGATGAGATGATGAGTGTTCCAAGAAAAGTCTTTTTTACCCGGGGCGTCGGTATTCACAAAGATAGGCTGGCTTCTTTTGAAGCAGCACTCCGAGCCGCAGGAATTGAGATGTTCAACCTCGTCTATGTATCATCAATATTTCCCCCAAAATGCATAGAGGTTACCAGACTTGAGGGACTTCGCAACTTGAGTCCCGGTGAGATCGTCTATGCAGTTATGGCACGTGCTGATACTAATGAACCAAATCGCCTTGTCAGTGCAGCAGTAGGACTTGCCCTGCCAAAAGAACAGGATCATTACGGATATCTTTCTGAACACCATACTTACGGGGAGACAGAAACCCAGTCTGGTGAGTATGCAGAAGATCTCGCAGCAACAATGCTGGCTACCACGCTAGGAATCGAGTTTGATCCTGATACCGCCTGGCAGGAAAGGGAACAGATCTATAAGGCAAGCGGCAAGATCATTGAGACATCACACATTTGTCAATCTGCGAAGGGTGATGTTTCAGGAAAGTGGACGACAGTAATAGCAGCAGCAGTATTTATAATGGAATAACCCGGATGTGACGGTTATCCACAAAATGAAGGTAATTACGCAATATATTTAATCTATACACCAGATAGTTCTATTATCAGGGTTCCAGAGTACCAGGGAACCCTGATTAATGTAGACAGGGATGGGGTATTGAGCGATTATGGACACCGCTAATAGGCGTGAACTTAAAAATCTTCTCAGGCGGGGGGAGGATGCTCTTCTTCGACATGACTACGAGCGGGCGTCAACATATTTCAGGCGGGCATACACCACAGATCCGGGAAATATTACAGCCATTACAAACCTGGGATATGTATATGCAAGAATGGGCCGATTCTCCCACGCACAGAAGTGTTTTATCACAGCATTGGATATTGATCCCGACAACCAGGTAGCAAGAAAGAACTTAAGCCTCCTGATGAGTCCGGAGAAAGAGAGACGACCGCCATCTTCACCACAGGTGCGGGGACGGCCGGCAGAGGAGATTTTTCTCAGGTACCTCGAGTGGGGAAACCTGCAGATGAAACAAGGTAACTATTACGCTGCAATCCAGTATTTTAAACAAGCGAGTAGAATTCATCCTGATTTTATCGAACCACATCTGAAGATCGGACTTAGTTATGAAGAACTTCAGGAATGGGCAGCTGCTGCAGGAGCTTTTACTGATGCCCTGGATATTTTTCCAAAAGACCCCATCGCACTTGAGCACTTAGATAAATGTAGGGGAATGAATAATGATGATTCTCAAAGAAATTCAGAGAATGAAGCATCAATAGAATCATCTACCAAGGCAATGGATGAAGTCAGGCAGAAATCTGAAGAATATAATCAGCCACCAGATTTATTACAGAAGATGGAGATGCCAACTACTTCTGACAAAACTCCATCCAAAACTGAAGATCTGGCACCGGAAAAACCTAAATCAGAAGATGATGTAATCCGGGCAATTCTTAATCAGTACAGTGATCTTATTAGTTCGGGAAAATCTTCAGACAAAGGGCAAAAAGACCAAACCGGCGAACATATACCTGAAGAGGAAAAACCTGGAACATCAGAACCACCGGTTACGCCAGTTGTATCAAAAAAACAGCCACCGGTCAGTAGTGATGACATGGTCAGCAGTATATTGATGCAGTACCAGGATGATATTGCTGATGAGAGTCAGTCTACATCCCCCGCTTCTGAACCTGAGTCTTCAGACAAAGGGCAAAAAAATCAGACTGGCGAACATATACCTGAAGAGGAAAAACCTGAAACGTCAGAACCACCGGTTACGCCAGTTGTGTCAAAAAAACAGCCACCGGTCAGTAGCGATGACATGGTCAGCAGTATATTGATGCAGTACCAGGATGATATTGCTGATGAGAGTCAGCCTACACCCCCTGCTTCTGAAACTGCGTCTTCAGAGAAGGATCAGGTACCATATACCGGCGATGCACCTTTGAGTGGAGAGAAGATGGACATAAATCAGGCACAATCCAGTGGAATCAGGGTCGATCTAAATGATAATCAGAAAGATGCTCTGCGTGAACTTGGAAACATCGGAGCATCCCATGCAGCAACTACCCTCTCCACGATGCTGAATACCCCTATTATGCTTAATGTTCCAGAGATCAACATCACTGACTTTGAGCATATTAATACTGAAATTGCCCAGGAAAATTCTGCTATGGCCATATTTACCATGGAAGGGCAGATGGCCAAGGCAGGATATGTAATCCTGCACGTTCCCCGGGAATCAGTTGTGTTGATGACTGGTATCATGCTGGGTATGCCTGACGATCCAGGGCGCGAACTCAACGAGATGGACGAGAGTGCTATCACTGAAATCGGAAATATCATGGTGTCAGCATTTCTGGACGGGACAGCAGAATTACTGGGAATCATTATGCTTCCCTCTCCCCCAAGAACAATATTTGACCTTCCTAAAAAAGTCTTTGACCTGATTATTGCAGAAAGTAATATTCGATATGATAATGTTGTCTTTTTCAGAACCGAACTAATCTGTGATGAACATGAACTTAATCTCAACATCTTCATGCTTCCAAACCCTCCGGTTCTTCAGGAGATCGTAAGAATGCTTGAGAAAATTATTGAAGACTCTGCACAAGGAAAATAAAATTAAAACTTTTGTTAAGAAGAGAGATTAGGAAGTATTAAATTTCCCGGGTTGCTCCATCAGCCTGCCGAATAACAAGACGGCCACCCTCTCTTGGAAAATAGGTAATCGTGCGACCTACTGTCCCACCAATATCCTCCTTTATAATTGGTATCGAATTTGCTTTGAGAAGATCACGAAGGGCATCTACATTTCGCTCGCCAATGTTAAGATTACCTGAAAAATTCTGAAACATCGATGCACCTCCTGCAAGTTTTGCCTTTAAGGAAGAACTTTTGCACCCCTTCCCTGCAAGATTCTGTAGAAGGATAGTAACCGCAGTATCAGCATACTTTCCCTCACGCTCACCAGGTTTACCACTTGACTTAGGGAGCATAACATGGGCAAGTCCACCAATCTTTTTCTCTTCATCATGAAGGATCAACCCTACGCATGACCCAAGACCAATAGAAGTCATCACAGTATTACCTACCGACCACTCACCAATGCCTATGATGACCAGATCTTTCTGATCCCGTGTAAATACCGGCGGCGTTGTCATGCTACAATCCTAGATGACTTATCCAGAGGTGGAAATCACACTATCCATTCGTGCAAATAACTCATTGAGAAGCCCTTTACTGGGAAGCAGGATTATATTTGCACTAATGTTATACTCAGCACACTGAAGTTCAGTCTTGAATAAAACCACTTCGTCCACATTTTCATCAATCTCCTGGGTTGCAATAATTGACTGAAGTGCTGCATGAGGCATGTCAATAACCATCGATGGAGGTGACGGGATCATGATAATTGAGAGCAGGGTTGCACAAGCATCAAGGAACGAGGAGGTCATGATATTACCTATCTCATGCAGGGCACTCTTATCCATATCATCGATTTCCCTGTCAGAGGCACTCTGACCAAGCATGATGCTTGTCAGCCTGATAATTGATTCCTTGGGAATATGTATGATAATATAACCGTTCCCAACTAGTTGCCCCTGAATCTGAAATACCACCATCGCTGCTTCGGTGTCATCCAGGTAATAGCGGAGGTTCTGAAGTTGTACCAGTATAATTTCAGGTACATGAATCGAAATGAGGGTGTTCAGTATAGTTGAGAGTGTGGTAGCTGCATGAGAAGCACCGATATTGCCTAGTTCACGCAGTTCATCAGCCTGAATATCAGTTATAAGATGCTCTCCATCAGCAATCACATTGTTCTTCATAACCTTCTTCACCCTTTTACCTGAATTCTTCTTCGCAGATTTCTGACCAGAACCTTCCCGGAGTATCGCTTTTACATCAAGAACAGGTACAACTTCCCCGTCTCCGGGAATAGTAACCCCGCTCACACCATCGCAGGTACCTACAAATTTCGAGAGGGGCTTAATGACAACTTCCTGCTGTCCCTCTATCAGATCAGCGATGACGGCTCCCTTCCGGTTCTGGTTCTGCAGAACCACGATGACTTCTTCGCTCTTTGACCTGCCAAACATATCATCAAGCCTGTAAAGAACGATGATCTCATCGCGCATCAGTATGCCTTCTCCATGACCAATGTTCTGGATAGGGAAGGCAGCAAGACTTGCCACTTCTGCCACATTAGTGATGGGGATCGCACACCTGCGGTTGTTGATCCTGATCATCATCACCATGACGATTGCCATAGTCGGTGGAAGGACAAGTTCAAACCGACTTCCCTGGCCAAATACCGACTCCAGTTTGATTGTCCCCTGGAGAGAGGCAATGGTTGTTCTGACTACATCTAGTCCGACTCCCCTGCCACTGATATCAGTGATCTTATCAGCTGTAGAGAAACCAGGAAGGAAGAGGAGATCGTTGATCTCCGATTCAGACATGGCTGCGAGTGCCTCTTCAGTGGCTAAACCACGCTCAAGTGCTTTCTTTTTAATCTTTTCCTGGTTGATACCCGCACCATCATCCTCAATGACGATGACCACGTTATCCTTATCACGGGAGGCAGAGAGTTTCAGAGTCCCTTTAGGATTTTTCCCATTTCGAATACGAACATCAGGAGGCTCTATCCCATGATCGAGCCCATTTCTGATAAGGTGAAGGAGGGGATCATTGAGACCATCCATTACGCTGCGGTCAAGTTCAGTTTCACCACCTTCGACGATGAAATCAACCTCTTTCCCCTCCTTGGTAGCAATATCACGAACGGTTCGTGGAAACCTGTTGAAAATATGGTTGAGTGGAATCATCCTGATGTCCATCATCATAACCTGAAGGTCAGCCACCGACCTCCCGACCATGTTGAGAGTCTCATCCAGTTCCTTTATCTTGTATTCCTGGGCTATCTGTTCAAGTCTGCCACGGTTGATCACCAGATCCTCAACCAGGTTCATCATGTGATCGAGACGATCAATATCAACCCTGATATTCTTGACTTCACGCTTCTTCTCAACCTTTTCTCCTGCAGAAATACGTGAAGGAGCAAGGGTTCCATTCTGGTGCTCCTCAATTCCTGATCCAGAAAGAATGGGATCTGATACATCCTGTATCAGGGAGACAGAAGAACTTTTGATATCAGACCCTTTCAAAAATGATTTGATCCCCTCTTCAGAAAAGTCTGAACTGGTTAATTCAAAATCGAAAATTCCAGAAAAGGTACCGCTATCTTCAATGACTTCACGCCTCGGAGAGATATTTGTAAGGGCACCGTGTGACTCAAGATTCTGCAAAAGAAGCATGGCCCTCAGATTTTTTGAGTCTACACTCGGAGAGAGCTCAACATGTATCGCATACCTGCTTGCATGTTCAAAGTCGGGTACTGGTTCCACACTTTCTTTTTTCTGTGGAGAAACCTCCTCTGACAGTGAAGATGATCTGATATCTGAAATTGCAAGGATTGTTTCTACTGCCGCTTTTCCTGCATTAGTAACAAAGGTAAGATCAATAATGCCATTAAATGAGGGATCATCTTCAACAACAGTTCTTGATGGAGAAATTGCTGATATACTTCCAATACTCTCCAGGTTCTGAAGGATCAACATTGAGCGCAGGTTTATACTGTCCACTTCAGATGAGAGTTCAATATGAAGTTTGTACTCCGCGTTTCCTGCCTGATCATATGATTCGTATGCCGGATTTTCATACATATCCCCGGCAGGTTCAACTTCAGTTCCAGAATCAGGTATTACTGGTTCCTTCTTCTCCACTGTTGAAGGAGATGACCCGGACAACCATGCTTTTAACGCAGAGACACGCGCATCCCGATGCTCTAAAAGCCCCTCCCCACCAGCTTCGATGTCATCGATCATTGACTCGATATCATCAACACCAGCAAGCAGATCATCCATGAGAGCCTGACTCACATGCAGATTGCCACTACGGATCTGGGAGAATACATCTTCAAGTGCATGACAGATCTCCTCCATGTGCATAAATCCCATAGAAGCAGACATACCCTTGAGTGAGTGCGCAGACCGGAAGATCTCATCAATGGCGTGAGAGTCGGTCCCCTGTTCAAGAATCAGGAGATTACTAACAATACTTTCATGATTCTCCCGCGATTCAGCAACATACAGACTCCGGTATGCATCAAGATCTGACATTCATCACCCTGAGATGCTTTTAACAAAATCTTCGATCTTTCCGGGAATGTTTTTCAGAGGTAGAACATGATCAACAGCCTCACGCTGAAGTGCAGACCTTGCCATTCCATATACCAGACAATCCTCTTGTCTGCATACAATGGTTACTCCTCCTGCTTTCTTGATGGCTTCAGTCCCTTCTCCACCATCATTACCCATCCCAGATAAGATTGCAGAGACACTCCGCCCGCCAAATACCTGTGCAGCAGAAACAAAGGTCTTGTCAACTGCCGGTTTCACGTTATGAACAGGAGGTGAATCAGCATGAACGATCTTTCCTCCCTGTATCCCACCCTTATCAAGGTATGAAGAGACAATTGTATGATATCCGGCTTTAGAGATGAAGACCATACCACGTTTGAGAATATCACCATTTTCTGTCTCTTTTATACGAAGCGGGGATATTCTATCAAGCCTGGCTGCCAGTGCTGCAGTAAATCCGCCCTTTGGCATATGCTGAGTAATAATAACCGCAGCATTTAGGTCTGCAGGCAGGTTGGAGACAACCACATCAAGCATTGGAGGCCCTCCTGCTGAAGACCCAATAAGAACGATATTTTTTGCTATCTCATCTCTCGATGCTGGTTTTGATGTTACATAGGCGATGGTGCAGATGTTTTTAATTTTTGATTTCAGTTCAGCGCCAATCTCCCGGATATTTTTAATTCCCCGGGGTTTTAGCATGAAATCATCAGCACCTAGAGACATCGCCTTCTTGGTCATTTCAGCACCTTCAGAGGTGAGAGAACTCAACATGAGAGTGCGGGGAAATGGTGAAAATTCACGTTTTCTCTCCAGCACACCGATCCCATCAAGCTTGGGCATCTCAATATCAAGCGTGATGAGATCTGGTTTTAACTCACGAATCTTCTCAAGGGCCTCTATACCATCTGAAGCAACCCCGACGACCTGAATTTCAGTGTCGTCAGCCAGCATATCCTGTACCACTGTTCTGATGAAGAGAGAGTCGTCGATGATGAGAACCCGAATCATATTAGGATGCACCAAGAACGTTGGCGATCTCCTCAAGGACTTTGGGAGCCTGGAATGGCTTTACAATGTATCCTCTGGCGCCACTTTTGATCGCCAGTTTTACCATCTGTTCCTGACCAACTGCCGTACACATAATGACTTTGGCGTTGGTATCGAGAGTCTTGATTGCTTTCAAGGCCTCAATTCCATTCATTTTTGGCATGACTACATCCATGGTAACGAGATCTGGTTTAAGATCCCGGTACTTGTTCACACCAATATCTCCATCCTCTGCCTCTCCCACAATCTCGTGTCCACCGGCAGAGAGGATATTCTTTAATAATGTCCGCATAAAGAGGGTATCATCGACAATGAGGATTCTTCCCATAGGTGAACGCTTCCTCCTATGATTAAGAAGCTGCGTACTGGTAAAAGTATTTTGTATTGAGACCAGACTTATGCTGGTGGTTTCAATGCATCAGTTATGTATCTGACACCTTTTGGGGTGAGTTGAACTTCTTTACGGATCATCACCACATCAACAAGTTTCAGCTTCAGAAGAGTATCGTAGATTACATCCAGTTCTTTGGCAGAAAGACTCAACATATTTTCAATGGATTTTGTGTCCATCCCACTATAGATAAGCATAGCAACCTGGGCAGTCTGGGCATCAAGTTGATCCAGTTCTGAACCCTTCATGTCCATATCTTTGGTTGCATCACGAAGGAAATTATACAGCACCTGAAGTGTTGATAGTGGGCAAAGAACAAATGAAGTCACCACCTCACTGTTTTCGAGGTGATCAACCTTTACGACATCAAGTTTCTTATGCTGCAGTTCCCGCTTGGTCAACTCAAGGCTTGCGACCTCTTTAAGAGGAACACAGATCATCTTCTCCTGGCTCACAAACCAGATTCCAGTCTTGAGAACTGCAATAGCTCCTTTTTCCCACTTTGCATTCGTGACCAGAACCCCACCTCTGATTGCGGGCGACATAAAGTGTGCCATCAGTCGGTAAGCATTGCAGGCCATAATGATCTTTTTATTCAGAACCTGCAGAACTTTCTCGACCGAGGCGATCTTGTATGTTTTTTCAGATTTATCTGCACCTGTTACTATCAGGATGTCTACCTGACCACGTAATTGGAGATCAACGATACTCCGGAAGGAGATCTCAAGATTATAAGGATCCTTGAGGATTAGACTATCCTTGGCTATCTCGATCTTTGATGTAACCCAGGAACCCCCTTTCTCCAATTTTACCGGAACTTCTGCCATTGAACCCTTGTACTGAAATATCTATGCCGCTATTATTTGTTCTTTGCTTTTTTAGTAATGATTTTCATGATATCTTCAAGTTCTTCTGCCAGTTCTTCGGCAGTAACATGGACATCCTTGAGATCTCTGAGGAGAACATCATCATCACGTTTCTTTAGATCACTAATATCTGCCTTGAGCGACGCAATTAGATCGTCATCACCCAGACCACCTTTACCCTGGGAGAGTTCAAACTGCTCCTCGCCACCTCCCGAGTCATCATCTCCCCCATACATATAAGGAGTCTCTTCAGACGAACTGTAAGAGGCGAGGTCACTCCCACTGATCGAATCGCCACCCTCCATGGTTGAAATGATCTCACCACCAGAGTCTGATCCGATCTCAATAGTGCTCGAGTATATCTCATCAACCTCATCAGATGGTTCATCAGTATCAATCACCACATCCTCTTCTTCGTCACTCGTGGTGATATCCATCCTTCGAACCTGTTCTTCAGAGGGGAGTTCCTGCATAACATCAGTATCGCCATAGGGAGTACGTACTGAATCAAATTCAGGGTTTACTGATTCCAGTTCTGCATCGATATCAAGACTATCATCAAGATCAAGACCATCAAGGAGATCATCTCCCAGATTATCATCATCTTTCTGAGATATGCCCGAAGATGACTCCCCGGAGTCAGAAGAATCTCCTGCTTCTTTTACAGAATCATCCTTTTTTACCTTTTTGGTAGGTTTTTCTTTCTTTTCAGTTTTTCCTCCGGTTTTTGGTAGAGAAAGATTTACAGAAGGAAGTGACGGCATCTTTGGGAGTTTCTGAAGCAACCCTGATATGAGACCACCACCGGAACCTTTTGATGCTGTATTCTTCTCCACCTTCGATTTTGGCTTCTTTGGTTTTGGTTTTCGGTTTTTTAGTTTTATCCGTAGTTCCTTGATCAGTTCAGAGAGAATGAGCATACCGGTTGCAACCATCAGACCTAATGCAAGCCCAATTACAACCATCATCAGGTATAGAACCGGGATATCAAATATCAGGAGAATTGAACCGCCAAGCACTATCGTAATAAAGATGAGGAGACGGCGGGTCGAATCGGTTAGTTGCATCATCTTTATACTCCTTCAAAGGTGGGAATCTTGAAGAAGATTCCGATCATGATCGGGGCGATTATATAGATTATTCCAGTTGTTGCACAAAGAAGACTGGCGAAAAAGTAAATTAGAGACCTATCTCCCCCGTATACTACTTTTCCGGCAAATATATTGGCTATTGTTAACATGGTTATGGTAATTACCACATATGTTCCGATTACTTTAGCATCAAAATTTGCAAATACAAAAAGACTTCCTGAAACTGCTGAGGCTATCGACGCTCCCTGACCAGCAGTTAACGCTGCACTAGTTTCTCCAAGCGTAGCCATTTTTGCTGTAATTGCATCAGACATTGTTACGAGGATATGAAAGAGAAAGAGAAAGATCCCAACCATCATTGCATGCATAGGAACCAGAAGAACAATAAAACCCATAGACAATGTATGCCGGTGTTCACGCAGTAGAACCTGATCAAGCATGGAAGAACTGACAATTTCACCAATTTTATCAGCTTTCCCTCCAATCTGGATAGAATCACGATAGATATTCAGATATTTATAGATCAGATAACTCCCGCTATCATTGATAAAGCGCTGCCAACTCTGTTTATCACTGAGACCAAGATTTAACTTAGTATAAACACCGTTGACTAATGGTTCCAGGTATTTCAGGGACTTTTTATCAATATCTGCCAAGGCTGGCGCCATTGTTGTCCCTTTTCCACCCTGGATTGCACCGACACTGCGAATAAAAGTAGGAAACTCTGCATCTCTGAGGGTAATATTACCATCATCAATGAACCCGATAACACCAAGCGGAAAGAGTAACATCCCGATGAGCATGAGAATAAGTCCGTAGTTCATCCCAAGCAACAGGAGAAGGAGAACAATAACAGCAAGTATCGGTACAACCTTGCGTTCCATTCGATGAATCATATTCTGTTCAGGAGAGCCTTGAGAGAGACCATGAGTTTTAGGATCACCAGGAACTGCTTTATACATCGTGGTGATTCCAAGCACCGATATTGAAAATATGATGAGATATGAGACTGACAAAGTTCCCTGAACATTTTCAGGAGCATAGATAGCTATTGAGACCATGATAATGATCCCAACTAAAGAACCTGAAAAGAGCATTGAAACATAAGCATCACCCCACTTCTTTAGCATTTCAAGCCCCTGCTCATACGTTGAACGGTACACATTCCGAATGGTATCAAGTTCCCGGGTCAGGAAATCTTCATCAGGAACACCGGACTCAATTGCATTTGCATACCGATTTACCATTGAGAAGAGCATCTCATTCTCGATCTTTTTTGCTACGTTAACCAATGCTTCAACATAACTGTACCCCCACCGTTTGACAAGGATATCTGCACGATGAATATATTTTGTTGAAACATACTCACGACGTGCCCCAGTATATGCAAAGATCTCAGGGCGGGACGCATTTGCGGTTATAATCGCAGCCATGTAGGTGAGCATGAAGAGCAGATCAGAGCCCATCATCTTGTCTTCAACAAAAAACTTGAACAATTTGGCCCTAAACGCAAGCACTGTCCCTTCGAACGGGATAGTACCGTTATTTGACTGCCGTATCCGATCTAAAAGACTCTCAAACACGATATTCAAATCCTTATATTTCAATGTTGAGAAGACCCTGCTTCTTAAGTTTTGTCAACATATTATGAAGTTCGATAAAGTCGGTGTACCCTGCCTTATGAAGTCGCTCAAGAATTTTAGCGCGCTTTTCGACTTCCATGTATATTTGTGCTTTTTTATGTTCAGGGATACCTAGCATCGTTGCAATCTTGCTCTCCAGAAGATAACTCGAACCTTTTCCTGTGAATTCATGGGTATCTGTAACCGGGTCCCAGGTAAATACCTGAACAAATGAAAAACCACCGCTCTCCGGATCATATCCCACCAGTTCACTTACGGCCAGCTGACGACGCACCATACTTCCATCAGGTCTTCTTACCGCACTCTGGATAACCACCAGATTCAGATTATCAATGAAAGTTTTTGGAATACTGATAGGGTCACCAGTAAGACGCTGGATTAGTTTTTCCACCGACGCAGCGTGGAAAGTCGACATTACCGGGTGACCCGTCTGCATGGCACCAAACGCGACTGCTCCTTCAACTCCTCGTATTTCTCCGACAATGATCATATTTGGACGCTGACGGAGTGCTGCACGAAGAAGATCGAACATGGTAACATCTCCACCCTCACCTTCACCCTTCCCTTTACCCTTGGAAACCTCACGCGACCAGTTCCTGTGAGGAATGATAACTTCAGGGGTATCTTCAATGCTTACTATCTTTCCTTCAGGTGAGATGAAGGTTGTAAGTGCATTCATACTGGTTGTTTTACCACTGGCCGTCTCACCGGACATGAACATAGACATGCCATTTTCTATGCATATCCAGAGATATGCCGCAAGTGAATAACTACAGGTCCCAAATTCAACAAGTTTGGTGATAGAGATGACATCATCCATCGCCTTACGTATTGTGAAATTACTCCCTCTCCTGCTGATTTCTGATGAATACACAATATTGATACGTGATCCATCAGGGAGTGTTGCATCAACAATTGGATTTCTATATGTAATCGGGCGCCTTGACTTTTCTGCTAGTTTGATACAGAAATCATCGAGGACGGGTTCAGAATCAAAACCAACCACAGACTTCAGACCTTTGAAGATCTTGTGCTCGATAAAGATCGGACCAAGACCATCACAAGTGATATCTTCAATAAAATTATCAGAGATAAAGGGGAAAAGAACTCCGACATCGATCTTATCCCTAATCATCTGGTATTCGATAGCTTCAAATTCTTGAGGGCTTACAATGATTCTTCCATCTGCCAGATGAGGAACATCAGTAAAGATATGACTCTCTTCAGGTTCTTCTTTTGCAGTCAAATCGGTAGCTAGAAATGATTTTACTTTGTCAGAAAATGATTGCGGGCCCTCTATCTTGAGAAGTGAGGGATCGATTGCCTGACCAGGTTTTTTGATATAGAGAACCTGTCTAAGGAGCCTTTTTAGAACAACGGTCCTTTCTTCTGCAGTTACCGGGTCCTCATCAAGAGCATCAAGAAGATCCACCAGCCTGTACTCAATTGCAGGAAGAAGATTGCCAATATTGTGAAGAAACGACGGTTCAATTGGGATATAATAATTCCTCACATCAGTCGGATCAAAGAAGATGTGAATAAAGATTGGTGGTTTTGCAGGGTATATGAGGTTTGGATCCTTGATTCCTTTAAGATCACGTTTTAATTCTGAGAAGAAGAGAGGTATTCCAAACTCGTCCACCGGAAATATGTGGAGATACTCCAGCAGATGCGGATAGTTTTTGGCATACTCTTTTGCATTCGCCGGAAGCATCCGATAGAGTGCGCACGAGTCAGGGTTGATAAGACACTCTTCAGTGTCATGACTCTCCGCTTCCTGGAAGGGGGCCTTCCCCTGGATAATCAGTCGTGCCATGATCAGACTTTTGCCAGGGAGACCGGGATGATCTTCATCCCATAACCGGGGTGTACCTCAAAACTGACCAGATTACCAGTCGTCTTTCGAGCACCTCTGACCTTCACAACCTCAAGCACCATGACATACTTATCACCCATCAACTTGCGCATCATCAGAAGATGAGCATCACAGATGGATCTCACACGGGTGAGTGTCTCATCTGAAAATGCATAACTGTGCATTGTAATAAGGATGGTCTTTCCCTGGTCACAGATATTTTTGGCCTGGGTTAGGAACGAGAGTACCGCTTCCTGACTCGTATATTCAGTAAATATTGTAAGTGAATCAATGATTGCGACATCAGCATTACTAAACTTGACGTGCATGATGATTCGCTCAAGGATGTCATTCATCGCATCAGGAGTCCATTTGAACTCAACTAAATGACAGTGAAAAAGTCGAATATATCCCCAGGCAAAGAAGTCTGAAATGTCAAGGGACATCGACTCCATCTGGGTGAGAAAACTTTTCGTCGTTAGTTCTGTTGAAAAGAGATCCACACGCAGATTATTACGCATACTTCCGGAGATAATCTGTTGAGTGAAAACGCTTTTCCCTGTGTCATTCTCACCCTCAATGAGAATCAGGGAACCGAGCGGCAGTCCATCTGCGATCTTTTTATCGATCTCAGCATTTCCTGTTGTTAGAATCCGCTTTTCTTCTTTTCCAAGAAGTTCAGAAATATCTGCCGACTGACCCTCAGAGCCGGCTGAGAGATCGAGTTCTGCCATCTATGAAAACCCCAATATTACTACTCTGCAGCGAGGTTAATAGATATTCCTAAAGATATCAGAGATTAGTAGAAGCAGTGATCCCATTAGGTGTAGAAATCTTGGTCCAGTCTGGATTAATTGACCCATTGATCCTGATTTCCAAAGTCTCACTTGGATCCCACATATCTTTATTCATCAAATCATTTGGAATAACATATGAAAAATGGGGAGTAACAAGAGTATTAGAAGTATAACGTCTCAAGGTGTTTGATCCCTTATCATACACATAAAGATCTGTTCTAGCAACATCACTTGGGGTATATGTGATACTTCCAGTGTTATTGAGATCTACTACTAACCAATAATCAGAACCATCTGGACCTTTTGTAGTAGAATCAATTCTGAATAGTGACTGTCGAATCCCATCTTGAATATTCCCCATTTCAATTTGAGAATTCATTGTAGATTCAGCAATCGTCAGAATTCCAGCAGCAATTACATAGCCCCCTGTGAGTATGAGTACGAGTGCGACTGCCCCAGTTACAAGAGATGATACCATATATCAAGTTGGCCGTGAGAAGGAGACAGAACGTCTAATACTATTAGGAGTTGCAAATGTAAATGACAATGTATCAGTTGTAGCAATTGTTAAGCCAGTTATCGTTATCTCCAGAGTTTCCCCAATATCCCAATAACCATTATCTACGGCATCACCAAGAGCATAATTAAAATTTTTCGCCGCAGCTCCACCAAGTCCATAAGAATATCGTTCTATCGAAGTAATGGTTCCATAATAGACATCAGATTTCTGAATATCATAGATGGATACTCGTGTTGCCCCAACATTCTTCATCCATACCTTGATACTAGTGTCGCTAGCAAAAGTGTTCACAATCCTAAAGTCGGTTTTCATCTTCTCGTCAGCAGAATGGGCAACTGTCCCAAAGGTATCACCTGCCGAAAATATGGCGGGCAATATCGCAGCGATGAGGAAAGCAGCCCCCACTGCCGCCCCAATAAGGAGAATTGATGACGATATTGCTTCTCCAGCCATTACAAAGATTACTCACGTGTTGGGATGTATTCAAATTCTGAGTCGTCTTCACTAAGGTTCTCTGCATCTTCAAGCCTACCGGCTGGAGTGGAGATCTTTCGCTTCTCAATCAGGACATCTAACATGTCACGATCAAGACCAGGATCATCAGGCTGCAGAATACGGTTCAGTTCGTATAATGCAAGAACAAACTCATCTGCCTTCATTTCATGAACTTCCCCAATTGAGGGAGCCATCAAACGCGCAATATCCTTAACCTGTTTACAATGATCATCAGAGATGTGACCCATCTCCTTGTATGATTCAAGCATGAGATCAACACGATCGTGGCCATATCGCTTGACGTTGCTTGATGTCCATTCAAACAGGCTAAATACCTTCTGGATTTTCACCTTTTCACGCGGCTTTTTAGGTTTGATCTGATCACGCTGGGCAGGTTCTGAAAATAACTGGTTCCGTAATGACTCAAGCATTCCCTTTTCTGCAGCCAGTGATGAGAGAGCAGAAGATACCCCCGCCATCTGATTTCCACCGCCACCCACAGACAGTCCCCCACTGTCAACGGGTCCTGCTCCTCCTGCTGATTCCATTATATCAGGTTCGTCACTCATTGCACCGCTCTCCGATATCGTTTCAACCGCTGGTTCCTCGTCATAATCATCAATGTACCCTTCCATTGGAGTTGGCGAGGAAGCATGCTGCCCCACAAACTCCACAGGGTTACCCTTGAGGGCCTGAACAAGCGGATTTTCCGCATCGTTCATTCGTTCACGAATGTCTATGAGCAGGCGCTTGATCGAGGTCTTGAGCAATTCAACTTCATCTCTCAGTTTTAGAAGTTGGATCTCCGGATCTTCCGAAGATGCCGATGAGATGATGCTGTCGACCTGCGCCTGGTTGACTGCCATAGTGATCTATCTGTTACTATCTGAGATATTTAATAGTTAGGACCTGAAACGCACGAGTTTTATAAAAGTATTCAATTAAAAGTGCCAGGTATTTTCCCGGATCTAATTATTCATGCTGGCATGATTTGTCAGATTCACGACGCCAAATTGTCCCCTTCGTAAACTGGATCTTGAATGATACAATGTTAAATCCCATAATGAACAGAACTCTCCCAATAGTGAATACCATAACCAACACCGACAAGATGAAATTGTTTATTGATGTTGCACGAGGAGTCAGACCTGCTGATCTGGTAATAACCAATGCTCAAATATACAATCCATTTATCAGGGAATGGGAGATAGGTTCACTGGCTATTCAGGATGGCAGAATTGCCGGAGTCGGAAATTATCATGGCATGCATGAACTGAATCTCAAAGGATTGTCAATAGTCCCAGGATTAATTGATGCTCATGTTCATATTGAAAGTTCACTGCTCACTCCAGCTGAATATGCCAGAGTTGTACTCTTGCATGGAACAACAACAGTAATCGCAGACCCACATGAGATCGCAAATGTCTGCGGTAAAGATGGGATCAAATACATGTTGAAATCTCAAGATGTTACACCTCTAGACCTGTTCTTTACCCTCCCCTCCTGTGTTCCTGCCACTCCCCTTGATGAGTCAGCAGAAATTTTGAGTGCTGAAGATCTGACTATGTTCATACATCATAGTGGAGTTGTGGGACTGGGTGAGATGATGAACGTACCAGGGACACTAAACCAGGACCCTGATGTGATGAAAAAACTTGCTCTTTCTGATATCAAAGAAGGGCATGCTCCATTTCTCAGAGGTCCCGATCTTCAGGCATATATAGCAACAGGGGTCCAGTCAGATCACGAAACAATCTCATTGGAAGAAGCCCGGGAAAAAATAAAGTCCGGGATGTATCTGTATGTCAGGGAGGGTTCAACAGAAAAAAACCTTAATGTTCTTCTTCCTGCCATTACTTCAGCAACCGCAGATCGATGCTCATTTTGTACCGACGACCGCCATGTAGATATGCTTGTAGAATCAGGTCACATCGATGATTGTATAAGAAAAGCAATCGAATCAGGCCTTGAACCTGAACTCGCCTATCGCTTGGCAACCCTCTCACCTGCTGAACGGTTTGGATTGCATGATCGTGGGGCCCTAAACCCTGGACGGCTCGCGGACTTCTGTGTTATAGACGACGTGAATACCTGCAACGTAATAAGAACCTTCAAGCATGGTAAGGAAATTCTGAACATTTCCTATCATGCCACACCAACCTGTTCATACCAATTCAGATCGCATGTTCCCTCACCTGAAGATATCAGGATTACAGGTAATGGAAGGGCTCGTGTTGTGGGGATTATTCCAGAACAGATAGCAACCGATTCTCTCATCTATGAAATATCAGGAGAGACACCTTATGACATCGATCAAGATATCATCAAAGTCGTGGTAGCATCCCGTTATTATGAGGATCGGGTGGGAATAGGGCTGGTTCACGGGCTCAAGATGAAAGAAGGTGCAATTGCCAGTAGTGTAGCACATGATTCACACCATGTCATCGCAGCAGGAACATCCGATGATGAGATCCTTCATGCCTGTCGTGAAGTAATCAGGAATCGGGGGGGAATGGTTTGTGTTCATGATGGGTTCTCCACAGTCCTGCCCTTATCCTGTGCAGGCCTGATGGCCGATGAACCATACACGCAGGTTTACAACCAATTATCAAAACTCAACAAACTGACGGAAAAAACCGGAGCCATCGAAAACCCATTTATGTATCTCTCATTCCTCTCCCTTACAGTGATTCCCTCTCTGCGGATTACTCCTGGAGGAGTATTTGACTGTTCATTATTTGCGCAGGTTCCCCTGTTTATAGATGAAATGGGATCGTAAAAGAGGCTGGATTACAATAACCCGGCATCCTTATCCTCATCCACTTCAATTTTTGTACAGATAAATCATGAAAAAAATGATCCTGTTGTTTTTGATCAGCATGTCTGTCCTATGGTTAACCGGTCAGGTGTGGGCAGATACCAATACCAGTCTGAAAACGGCTCAAGATCATTACACGATGGGTAATGCATTCTATAGTTATGGCATTGTAGAGAATGCAACCCGTGAATATCAGATAGCAGTCAGTATGGATCCCAATTTATCTGATGCCTGGAACAATCTGGGTCTGAGCCTGACAGCACAGAAACGGTACTCAGAGGCAAAGGATGCATTAGAGAATGCAACCCGCCTTAATTCCACAGACCCAGAAGGTTGGTACAACTTGGGCTATACACTTGGAATGCTTGGCAACAAGTCAGAAGAGGTATCTGCATATGAGAAGGCTATCAGTATCAACCCGAATATGACAATTGCCTGGCGAAATATTGGTGTTGTCAGATACGAGGAGCAGAACTATACCGGAGCGGCAGAGGCATTCGAAAAGGCAACGAAGTTTGATCCAAGTTCGGCTCTTGGATGGTATTACCTTGGAACTGTGTATGAAAAGACCGGAAACCTGACTGGTGCTGCAGATGTCCTAAAACGAGCAGTTGATATGGATAAAAATCTCACTATGGCAAAAGACCGGCTTAAAGCAGTAGAGAAAAATCTCTCCGACAGTTCTTCAAGTTCATCAGTCACTCCTTCTCAAGCAACAGGCAAAAAAACTCCCCTTCCAGCGGTAGTTGTTATCTTCTCACTGGTTGTTGCCGCGACTGTAATGTTCTTTAGAAGATAACCTTTTTTTCCAGAACTACCATAACCCGGGTATTTTTCCGTATACCACTGTTAAGATGAATAACAGGATCGGCTGGTGTACCAGATATATAATCAGGGAATGTTTTCCAGGAAGGGATGGGATGTAGAGCATTCGATCAGCCCAGGAAGGAACCCTGAATGATCTCCTACCAAGTGGATATAACCAGAACCCGGCAGCCATACCTATAAGAAATACCCCAAACCAGGGAATGAGCGGAGTATAATCCACAGAGATATAATCTGCCGGATGCACTCCAGTCCATAATAGCCAGATCGGGCCGGTTGGAAGTGTAATCACCCATCCGGTGAGGATTATTATGACACCGGGAATAGCTGCTTTCCTGCCAAATCTAAAGAAGAGGGGTGCGAGAATCGTTGAGGTTCCAATGAGTTGCAGGATTCCAAAGAGCACATATCCTTCCCCACGCAGAAATACAAATGTTCCGAGTGTAACAAGAAATCCGACTCCTATGAGAAAGACACCTCGTCTAATAAAAGGAATAACAGGAGTGGACTTAGTTACAGGTGTAGCAGCCCGCTCTGCACGAAGAGTTACTGCTACACCGGCAATGGATACAAAGAGAGCTGCTGTCGTATATCCAAATAATCGCCAAAAGCCGTGTGAGGTTTCAACCGGATAAAGTGAGAAGAACGAAAGATCAAAGACGAGATGAAAGATCACCATCATACTAATGGCGATTCCCCGGGCCGCATCCAGTTCAACGTACCTTGTATGGACCGGGGTTTCAGTCATCAATCAGGTTTGCTGACTTCCGCATGACTGGCAGAATCGTGATTGTGAAGGTATACGCGAGCCACACTGGATACAATACTTCCATGATGTACTTCCCTTCTGCTGTTTCTCTCCTATCGGCTCTGCACGTATCCTGATTGGTGAGATATCCGGCTTTTCGATAAGGATCCGAACAGAACCTTCCTGAACCGGAATGGAAGGGGCAACCCTTTTTGCTGCAGATGGAATAGCAGATGCTTTTGGAACAACATGTACTGGTTCAGCCCGGAGAGCCGGCTTTATAGGCTCCTGTTGGTGAGACGGTATATACACGGGCGTTGGAGGCTGAACCGGTTCATGGGTTCTGATCTCATCTTCTATGGGAGTATATGTGACCGGAGCTGGTTGTGGGATCGGCTGTTTTATTTCTGGAGCAAGTGTCGGAGCAGGAGGAATAGGAGATACAGGCGGGGGATTATAACTAACCGGAGGGGGGACAGACACAGGTTGCTGCTCTACTGCAGTAGGGTAAGGACGTTGCTCTGGTACTGGAGGGGTAGCTGGCTCGTCCAGTCTGAGTTCCTGCTTTTCGATTCGTTCAGGTGGATATCCATTAATCGCTGTAAACCATTCCCTGCATTCAGTTTCAGGCTCATTAATAAGGCCGGTGAAGACAAGCCGCATTACACGATGCTGCCCTCCTACTTCCATGGAGATTGCTAGGGTCGGGCGATCCCGCTCATCACGCTCAAGTTCTGCCAGTTTAATTACTGAGAAAGGGATTTCTTTTGCAATCTGCCCAGAACCCTGTTTTGTACTGTCGATGAGAATGAGACGCTCACTGGTTAGAACTGAAAGAAACACGAAGTCCTTGATCTTGATCCCGTCAGTGTACCTGACCATGATCTCTCCGATATCAAGAAGCTTGAACGGATTGAACTTTCCACCGTTTGGATCACCATCATCACCACTTCGGGGTCCTTTGATGTTATCAAGAATTGACATATCTTTTTACACCATCTCTTTGATCAGACCAGGTATTTCAGATAGCCGTGAAGCAACAGGAATACCGAGAGACTTCAGGCGTTTTATTTTGGAGTTTGCATCTCCTTCACCACCAGAAACTATGGCTCCAGCATGACCCATCCTCTTTTCGGGGGGAGCAGTTGTTCCGGCTATGAAAACAACTACAGGTAGGTCAGCCATTCGTGCTCCTTCCTCTTCAAGGTTCCCTCCAAGTTCACCAAGGAGAACCACTGCTTTTGTCTGTGAATCTTCGGAAAACTGTTCCAGGACATCTGCAAAAGTTTGCCCGATTACGGGATCACCACCAATTCCAACAACGCTGCTCTGTCCAATTCCAGCCCTGGTAAGTTCATGAACAACCTCGTAGGTAAGGGTTCCACTCCTGGAGATAACCCCAACAGGGCCCCTGGTATACAGATGTGAGGGCATGATTCCCATGCTTATCTCACCCGGACAGAGAAGCCCAGGACAGTTAGGACCGATGACCGTGCAGTCACGCATCGCTGCATAGGAACATGCCTTCATCACATCATGAACAGGAATGTGTTCGGTGATAGCAACAACCAGTTCGAGTCCGGCATCTGCTGCTTCCATGATCGAATCACCAGCCGCAACACCGGGCACGAACATAACGCTTGCAGATACATCATGGGCATCAACTGCCTCCTGAACACTGTTATAAACAGGGACCCCGGCAGACTCTTGCCCACCTTTTCCTGGAGTGACCCCTGCGACCACCCCACATCCTCCTACAGACTGTGCATATTGATTCATCCTGCCGATGTGAAACGAACCCTGGTTACCGGTGGCACCCTGAACGATGACCCGGGTATTTTTATCCGCATAGATCATTATGCCACCTCGACAGCAGCGGAAACTGCCTCTTCCATGGTATCTAACATCCGGTACCCATGTTTATTCAGCATTTCCCTTCCTTGTTCTTCATTGGTGCCCGCCAGCCTGACAATCACCTGCTGGCTAACTCCGGCGTCAATAATTCCGGCAGCCACTTCATCACACCGGGTTATCCCACCAAGAAGATTGACAATGATGACCGAAACACCGGGCATGGATCCAAGCAGTTGCACTGCATGGGCCACCCTCACGCGGTCAGCACCGCCACCAACATCAAGGAAGTTGGCAGGTTTACCTCCCAGAACCGTAATCAGATCCACTGTAGCCATAGTGAGTCCGGCACCATTTCCTATCACGCCAATTGAACCATCCAGTTCAACAAACGAAAACCCAAACTCTTCAGCTTTTCGTTCCCGATCTGTTAGATCACGATTTTCAGAGATGCCCTGTCTTGCGAGAGCATTATCATCAATGATGATCTTGCCATCTGCTGCATACACACCGGAAGGAGTTGTAACCAGTGGGTTGATTTCAGCCAGAAGTGCGTCACGTGATCTGAAAACGTGGTAGAGTTTATTGATGACCGGACCTAGTTCTCTCGGTGCTCCGTCGAGAAGATAACGTATCGTATAACCAGGAACATCAGTCAGAAGAGGATGAATAACAGCCCTTCGTATGGCATCAGGATTGGTTCGTGCTACCTCCTCAATCTCAACTCCACCACTGGAGGTGAAGAGGATGAGAGGAGATCCTGAAGACCGGTCGATGGAGATGGAGAGATAATATTCATGCTCGATTGAGATCCGCTCCTCGACAAGCACAGCATGTACCGGAACATCTTTGATTCGTGATCCAAGCAGACGATCTGCAACCTCCTGAACTGTTGCAGAGTCAGCCATCAGGATTCCTCCAGCCTTTCCACGCCCGCCGACATCAATCTGAGCTTTTACTACAACCAACTCTCCAATCTGCGCAGCCCCGGCACCTGCATCATCTCCGGCGCGAATAAGTATCCCCTTAGGAACGGGGACCCCTGCATCTTTCAGAATCTCTTTTGCTTCATATTCCAGTAACTTCATCCAGGTTTCTCCTTACTGATCAGGGGAGGCTAATGCAAATCCAAGACGCATTGCCTTCAGATTTAATTCCTCAGTGCCCTTAGGGACACTTGCAAGGATTGCTTTTTCAAGTGCTTCTTTTGAGACAACAGCAGTGGCCCCCGTCAGACTGCCGAGCATAATTATATTGGCAACGATATCACGGCCAAGCTTTTCTTTAGCTTCCCGTGTTGCCGGGATCTCAATACATCTGCAGGATGGCCGGTCATGAACCAGACCGGAGTCGATAAGCATCGTTGCATCTGCATGAGCATTTTTACCATACTTCTCAAATCCTTCCTGGCTCATGATAACGAAGAGATTTGGGGTCTTTACCTTTGGGAAGAGAATCGGTTCGTCATCAATGACGACTTGGCTCATGGATGCACCACCCCTTGCTTCAGGCCCGTATACCTGCGTCTGAACAGCATACCGGTTGTCATAGAGTGCTGCGGCCCTGCCAAGGATAACAGCACTTAAAATGATTCCCTGACCACCAAATCCTGAAAACCTGACCTCATGCCTCATGGGGGACCCCCATTACCGGCCGGCTCCTTCGGACAAACTCACCAACTAGAAACTTATCTTGAGGGGGTTCATCCAGATGAGAAGTTCTGTCCCATTGCTCTTTCAGGATGGCACTATCACGCAGATACGATACGAAATCCCCAGGTTGTCTGTATTTATTACGCCGTCCATACGAGGTCGGACACTGACATCTCACCTCGATAAAGGAGAATCCCGGAGTATTCATACCGTCGATGACAGCCTGCGTCAATCTTTTGACATGATAGGATGTCCATCGTGCCACGTAGTTTGCACCAGCGGCAACCGCAAGTTCTGCCAGATCAAAGGGGGTTTCTTCTGCACCGTACGGTGTGGTGGTTGAAGTTTTACCTATTGGAGTTGTAGGACTTCCCTGACCACCAGTCATTCCATAAATGTAGTTGTTCATACAGACAACAGTCAGATCAATATTTCTCCTACAGGCATGGATGAAATGATTACCACCTATTGCTGAAAGATCCCCATCACCGGTGAAAACTACCACATGGAGAGACGGTTTGGCCATTTTTACACCTGTGGCAAATGCCAGTGCTCTTCCGTGGGTAGTATGAAGTGAGTCGGTCAGGATGTAGCCTGGTGCACGGGATGAGCATCCGATACCTGAAACAAAGACCGTATCATCCATCTCCCACCCAATCTGGTCAACCGCCTCAAGTACACAGTTGATGATGGTCCCGTTTCCGCACCCTGCACAATATATATGGGGCAGCCTGTCAGATCTCAACCATTCGTCTCTCATATACCGCCTCCTCCTCGAAGCTTTTCCACGATTGCGATGAGTTCATCTGGCGTATGAAGATCCCCACCAATTTTACCTGCTGAAATAACAGGGACACAGACATGACGTTCGATCTCACGTGAGATCATGCCGAGGTTGAGTTCAGGAACGATGAAGGCTTTTACATTCGGAAACCGGGCCAGAAGATCTTCAGGAAACGGCCATACTATTTTGAGCTTGAGATATCCGGTTCCAGGAGTCTTTGCACGCTGAACTACCTCCTGCACGGTTCTTACCGGAGAACCATAACAGACAAAGACATATTCAGCATCTTGATTGACGATCTCATAGTCTGCTATTGAATGACGGGCATTCTCTATTTTATTTACCAGTCTTCTGACAAGGGAATCATGACGGGCAGGATGTGTAGAGTCAGGATATCCTTTCTCATTATGGGTCAGACCAGTAACCGGAATCTTTCTTCCAGTTCCGAACGCGGCAAACCCGGGGATGAGATCTTCTTCAGGTGCAAAGGGGAGCATGTCATCTTTTAGGGGTTTTGCTCTCACAACCGGTACACTGTCCGGGATTGTGATCCTCTCACGCATGTGGCCGATAACCTCATCAGCCATGACAAAGACAGGGCATCTGAATTGATCTGCCAGGTTGAACGCCTTTGCCGTCAGTTCAAAACACTCCTGCACTGTTGACGGGGAGAGAGCAATGATGCTGAAATCTCCGTGAGAGCCAAACCGAACCTGCATCATGTCACCCTGAGCTGCCATGGTCGGCTGACCGGTTGACGGTCCTCCACGTTGTACGTTGACGAGCACACAGGGTGTTTCTGACATTACCGCATACCCGATATTCTCCATCATGAGTGAAAAACCGGGGCCTGAAGTTGCAGTCATGGCCCTGACACCGGTCCATGCAGCACCAATGATTGCAGCCATGCTTGCAATCTCATCCTCCATCTGAATGAAGCATCCGTTTCTTTTTGGCAACTTTGCTGCCATATGCTCTGCTACTTCAGTGGAAGGGGTGATAGGATAACCGGCAAAGAATGTGCAGTCAGCAGCCAGGGCTCCTTCTGCACAGGCAATGTTTCCCTGCATAAATTCAAGCCGGGTCAATACTCAATCACCACTTTTTGAGGTTCATACGGTTTTTCTTTCACCCACCGAATCGCCTGATCCGGACACATCAATGCGCAGACACCGCAGAGTCTTCTTCCATATAATTGCTGAAGGCGACAGTTCGGACATCGCTCCGGCCGATCCAGATGAGGGACATAAATCCCCCGGCGGTTCGGTACTTTTCCCGGCTGATAGATCCGGTACGGACAGACCATCGTGCAAAGATTGCACCCCTTGCACCGGGACTCGTCAATCTCGAGTTTCATCGTCGGGTTCCCGTACAAGTTGGGTACGCACGCTGAAATACTTCATGTGCGGACTTCTCAACGGCAGCAAACAGATCTCCTCCGTGTGCATCCATTGCCACCACGAGTGGGAGATGATCCAGTCTGATCTGCCAGATCGCTTCTGCCATCCCGAGATCTTCAAAAAAGACTCCCTGAAGATCCATCCTGGCTGCCGCAAGATTTGCACATCCACCAGTAAAAGCGAAATACACAGCCCGGTCCTTCAACTGATCCCTGACCTCAGGTGACATCCCACCTTTTCCAATGAGCCCTTTGACACCGGCATCAAGGACAAACCCGGTCAGAGGATTCATCCTGGCTGATGTCGTCGGGCCGGCAACCACAATCTTGTTGTTCTGCACAACCGGACCACAGTGATAAATGACTGCCCCTTTAGGATCAAATGGAATTCCATCTGTTTTCATTCGCAGATGGGCTTCATCACGGGCAGTGTAGACATTCCCGGTGAGTGTGACGAGGTCACCAGCATGAAGAGAAAGAACTTCATCGCCAAGCGGAGTCTTCAGATCTATCGAATCAGGAGAAGTCATGAAAGGGGCACCTCCACCGTGGCACGCCTGGCAGCCCAGCACTGTATGTTTACTGCAACCGGTAGTGAGGCAGTATGACAGCCGGCTGACTTTATTTTTACTCCAAGACAAGTGGTCTTCCCGCCAAGGCCCATTGGACCAATACCGAGATCGTTCACTTTCTGACAAATTTCCATTTCTTCAGGAGTCATCTGATCTAGTGGCTCCAGTAATGCTTCTTTGGCAAGAGATGCTGCACCATCAAAGGTGCCCCCTATGCCTACTCCCAATATGATCGGGGGGCAGGGTCTTCCACCTGCAAGGAGAGCGGTTTCAACAATAAACTCTGGAATCCGATCTTTCTCTGTAGGAGTGAACATCTTAAGGCGTGAGACATTTTCTGAACCTGCTCCTTTAGGAAGTACGGTCACCTGCATCCGGTCACCGGGAAGAATATGAACTGCAGGCATGTCTGCACTGGTATTGGTTCCAGTGTTGTGTCGGGTAATGGGATCGACGAGGTTAGGTCTGAGGGGAATTGTTACTGTTGCTTCCCTGACACCTTTGCGTACAGCATCAACGATTTCAGAACTAAAAGGAATCTGGGGAGGGAGAGTAAGATAAATGACAGGTATTCCGGTATCCTGACAGATAGGTGCCTGCCTCTCATCTGCAAGCCTGATATTTTCTAGAATATGCATGAGTTCCCTTCTGGCAACAGGACTTGTCTCATCCTCTGATGCTGCGACTATCCGTTCAAGAACATCAGGTGGCAGAGTGATCTCAGCGATTCGGATCGCGTTGGCTGTTGCCGCCGCAATTCGGTCAGAAAGATCAGGAGGAACCGGCGATGACATGAGTACGAGTCCTCCTGAACACTATATAACAATTATAGTAAAATCCACAAAACTATGAAAACCAGATCCTGAATTACTCAGGAGAAATACAAACCGCATACGCTGTTCGTATGTAATTAAAAGAACAAAGAGAAAGAAGCCGATCAAAAAGATCAGCTCATGTATGGATAAATTATTCAGGCTTCGTCCTTGATATCGATCTCAAGGTGAGTCGGGGACGGGAGCTTGTGGCCACCATGACGGAGGGCATCCTTTACTTTTTCAATGTTCTGCGGATTTGCGTAACAGGTGTAGATCTTCTGGCCTGGAATCACACGTGCTGCAGTTCCGACAGCCTTTCCAAAAGCTAAGCGCATACCCTGTGAAACACGGTCTGCACCTGCCCCGGTTGCCTGCTTGTTCTCACGCAGGACATGGTGTGGATAGGTGCGCAGCTTCAGATGATAGTTGCTCCTTCCAAGGTCCTTGTTCAACTTCCTGTTTATGCTCATACGTGCTGCTTCAAGAGCAGAGTGGCGTATCTGGCAACTCTCATCCACGATTAGGTGGACAGACATCGGAAACTCGGCGGTAAGGTTGCCCATATCGAATTGAACAACCTTGATACCAGGGATACCACCCATGTATTCCTTACGGGTGTACGCCTTCTTTGCGAGTTTCCTGTACATGCAGTTTGGCTTTCTGACCATCGGACGTATCTCCTCAGTGGTATATGTGCTTTAGTAAATGGACAAAATTCCTATTAATCATTTGCCTGACGAGACTGTTCCTCGATAAGGCCAAGGACATCACGCCTCAGGTTCCCAAACTCCGGTGCAGTCCGATCCCTTGGGCGTGGGATTGTTACCTTGACGACTGAACGAATCTTCCCCGGTCTTGGACTCATTACTACAATCCTGTCAGAGAGGAAGACAGCTTCATCCACACTATGTGTGACAAAGAGGATCGTCTTCTTTGATCTTCCCCAGATATCCAGGAGTTCAGACTGCATCTTATTTCGGGTCTGTGCATCTAGTGCTCCAAACGGTTCATCCATAAGGAGCAGATCAGGATCATTTGCAAGTGCACGGGCAATAGCAACACGTTGGCGCATTCCTCCTGAGAGTTCATAGGGGTAACTCTTCTCAAACTGGTTGAGGCCAACAAGTGATATGTACTTGCGCGCAAGTTCATACCGTTTAACCTTTGAGAGTCCACGCATCTCCGGCCCAAATGCCACATTATCAAGAATATTTCGCCAGGGGAAGAGCGAGTACTCCTGAAACACCATCCCGACCCTGGGACTCGGACCAGAAATCTGGTTGCCATCAACCAGTACAGAACCAGAAGTGGCCTGATCCAGCCCCGCAATGATTCTCAAAAGGGTGGTCTTCCCACAACCCGAAGGACCTACAAACGAGACAAATTCATCATCAGCGATTGAAAGGCTGACACCACCGATAGCCTGGACAGAGAGTCCGTCATCACGGGTGAACTGCCTTGTTATCTCTGATATCTCGACGTTTCCCATTAGTTTACCTCCCCGACACGCCAGCGTAGAAGACTGTGGTCAATCCCATATCTGAAGAGATAATCGATAAAGAGACCAATGAACCCGAGAAGTAACATGTATACAAGAACACTGTCCATCTGGTGAAGATTGTAATACCACCAGATCTTCTGACCAAGCCCAAACCGGGATACTCCAAACATCTCTGCTGCTACTAGGCACATCCATGCTACACCAGATGCTATTCTGAAACCCGCAGCAAGATGAGGCAGTGCGGCTGGGAGAGCTATGTACCTGATAAGAGAGAGGCTACTGGTGCAGCCAAGCATTCTTCCAGCTTCTACAAAGACTCTTGGAACACTTCTGAATCCCTCATATGTATTGATAAGAATTGGAAAAACGGACCCGATAAATATGACAAAACCCGCGGAGAAATCAGTGAGCCCGAACCATACAATAGCAAACGGGATCCAGGCAAGAGGTGGAATCGGACGGATGATTTCAATAAGGGGATCAAGCAACCGGTTGACCTTCTCAAACCACCCGATACAAATACCGATCGGAACCCCGATTGCAAGGGCAAGAAAAAGACCAATGGCAAAATGCATCAGGCTGGTCCAGATATCCACCCATATTGTTCCACCTGCCCAAAGCTGGAGAAAAGCCGCAAAAGTGTCAGTAGCAGAAGGCAGTATGAACTTGTTCCTGACGACATAATCTGCAACTACCTGCCAGAAGATGATTGCAGCTGCGAGCGAGATCACCAGCCAGACTGGTGAACGTTTCCCTGGCGATGTGTTTGTACCCATACCAATATCTCAATTATTCTGATGATGACACGACCTGAAGTCAGGTCATGAGATCTTTGATTATATGTTACAGAAAAGAGCAGGAAAAAGTATGGGTAAAGACCTAAATGTCATTTGACTTTAGTGCCCTTAACCCGGTCCTCATTACTGGGTGATCTTTTTCCAGAAACTGGTGTCAAAGAGATCCTGTTCGGTTACATTTTTCTTGATGTATCCGAGAGCCTGCTGCTCAGTTGCATACCCTGCAACAGACTTGGTGATGATTTCTGGATCAGAAACCCACTCCCCATCCCACTCCTTAAGTGAGCGTGTGATGGTTGAGGCATTCATACCGGTCATTGATGCCATGTACCCGGCTGCTTCTGCACTGTTCTTCTTGTTGAATTCTGTTGCATTCTGGTGAACAGAGAGTACTGCCTGGACAATATCCGGGTGATTTCGAATCATGTCACCGCTTGCCACAAGGACACAGCATGCATGACCTGGAGCCATCTGTCCAGAGTGAACAATGATCTTGCCCGCTCCTGCATCCTCAACAGTTGTCGGGGAAGGTGCCGGAAGGAACGCAGCATCAACTTTACCAGCGATGATTGCGGTAGTTGCATCTCCTGGCCCCATTGCTACGATCTCGACATCCTTGGTGTCATCAAGACCCTGTTCTTTCAGCCAGGTCCGAAGGATGGTATCCTGAATGGTTCCTGCGGGGAATGTTGCGATCTTGAGGCCTTTCAGGTCAGACGGCTTTGTATAGTTCAGACCGTTACGCAGTACCAGATCAGATCCCTGGGTCTGTACGGCTCCAATAATCTTAGCATCCAGACCGGTGGCAACAGCAGTCACGAACGGAGCTGAACCGGTATAGGCGAAATCAAGATCACCAGCGAGCATTGCCTGCATCTCCGGGGCACCAGTCGGGAAGTTGAATGGTTTTACTTCTTTGATGCCTGCTGCAGATAGGGACTCATTGTACATGCCTTTACTGTAGGCTGTCATGAATGCCATCTGGTGAGTACTTGGCTGGTACCCGATATTCAGGACCGTCTTCGGTCCTGACTGTGCTGCCTTTGCAGGTGCCTGGGTGGTATCAGCCTTTACCGGAGCGGTTGTTTCTTTTGCTGCTGTTTCATTCTTCTGCGGTGCTGAAGTGCAGCCGCAGAGGAATACCATTCCTGCCATAAGAGCAAGAACGACGAGAAGGGCGAATGTTCGCTTCATCATACACTCCTGTTGCACAAATCTGGGATGGACAGAGACTTAAAATCGTCGTTGGAATTCCCGATAAACCAGAATGATTTGCACCATAAGGGCAATTTGTTACGACAAATTTACCTTTAAAAGCATGAGTGGAGGAAAGAGTGATCAAATGAGTATTGATTCAGAGCATGAAGGGATTCCATTTGAAAGGAGTTCTTAATCTTGTGCCCAACTCTTTGAGAGCAATACGATAACTAATTTGAAGTACGGACGGCGTATTGTAAGGAAGGATACTGGTTATTTTATGGCACGTAATCATCATCGTAGGATTTTTTTTAGGGCCGAGCCATCGTTGAAGGCTAACTGCACACATTACAGAGGATAACCAGATGAAGGATGTGATAAGACAGGGCCGTCTCGGGGGAGAGAGGACACATGATATTGAATCGTTCCTCTCATCAATGGAAGCAGACCGGTTCATTGCAGAACCGGACCTCCTGGTTGATATGGCACATCTCCTCATGCTTGTCAGGCAGAAAATTGTCACAGAGGAGATAGCATCAGCCCTGATGAAGCCTCTGCTTAGGATGTACCAGGAAGGTGTCCCAACCGATGCATTTGACGAGCAGTATGAAGACATTCACGCAGGGATCGAATCCGGGCTTACCAGAGAGGCCGGCTCAGAGGCAGGAGGAAGACTACACATCGGGAGATCACGTAACGACGAGGTTGCCACCTGTATCAGGATCAAAACACGGAGTGAGATATTTGATCAGCTTCATGCCCTCATCAGGCTCCGTAGAGTACTCATCACTCGTGCACGTGAATTTCGTGATACAATCATGCCGGGATTTACTCATCTTCAGCATGCCCAGCCCACTACGCTGGCTCATCATCTCCTTGCTTATGAGCAGGCATTTGGGCGTGATTTCTCCCGCCTGTCAGATTCACTTGCACGGGTGAACCTGTCTCCGTTAGGTGCTGCTGCTTTTGCATCAACCGGATATCCTATTGATCGGAAGATGACAGCAGACCTTCTCGGTTTTGACGGTATTGTTCTGAACACCATGGATGCTGTCGCCGGACGTGATACAGCAGGGGAGATTCTTGCTGCTGATACGATCCTCCTCACCACCCTTTCCCGGTTTTGTGAGGAACTCGTTATATGGAGTTCTGCCTTTGTAAGATTTGTTGATTTGAATGAGATATACTGCTCAACCAGTTCTATCATGCCTCAAAAGAAGAATCCTGACGTTGCTGAGATCCTCAGATCACGAGCAGGAAGCCTCCTGGGGGAGTTCGTGTCAGCAATCACGATCACCAAAGGTCTCCCCATGTCATATAATCGCGACCTGCAGGATCTGAACCCCCACCTCTGGAGGGGCATCACCGGAATCAGGCGTGATATCGATCTGTTAGCCGGAATGATAAGGACTGCCCGGTTTGAGACTGAACGGATGGCAGAAGAGGCAGGAAAAGGCTTTTCAACGGCAACTGAGGTTGCGGATCAGTTAGTGAGAGAGTTTGATATTCCATTTAGAACTGCACATCATATCGTTGGTCATGCAGTTCGTAAGGGAACAATGGATCTGAATACCCTTGATGAAGCAGCCATTGAAGTGACCGGGGTCAGTCTCTCATCCCGCGGTCTCACCCAGATAATTATAGATACTGCTCTGGACCCTGCTGTCGGAGTAAATATCAGAAGATGGCCGGGTGGTCCGGCTCACTCGGCAACAGAACAAGCAATTATTGAACGGGAAAGGGTACTGGCAGACGATGAGACTGAACTCATTGAAAGAGTGTCAAGAGTAGAAGAGGCGATATCCCGCCTCATCAAGGAAGCGAAGAGGATAGCAGAGTCATGAGTACAAAAGAGAGTACGTTTGTAACCGGGGATCTGGTAAATTGCAGAATAGGGGAATCCAAGACGGAAGGATCATTTATCACCTGCCGCGATGGGATGGCTGTTGTAAAACTGGAATCAGGATATAACATCGGGGTCCCTGAAGGAGATTGTTCACTCATTTCCAGGCCAGAAATTATGGAATCTGCTGAACCTGCAGAAGCAGAACAGAATCAGAATCTGCCCCAGGTTACAATTGTATCAACCGGAGGAACGATCGCAAGCAAGATCGATTACCGGACAGGTGCTGTTACCAGCCAGTTCAGGGCTACCGATATCCTCCACGCAATACCTGGCCTCGCATCAATAGCCCGGTTCCGGGCCATCCAACTCTGCAATATCCTGTCTGAAAATATGACTCCAGCGATCTGGCAACAACTTGCCAGGGCAATTTATGAGGAGATCAAAGGGGGCGCAGAAGGAGTAATTGTTACACATGGAACTGATACCATGGCATACAGTGCAGCCGCGATCAGTTTCATGGTTCAGACACCGGTTCCAATCATCTTTGTTGGCTCTCAGAGATCTGCAGACAGACCAAGCAGTGATAACCTGATGAACGGTCTTTGCGCTGCAAAAACTGCTATCTCTGAACTCGGAGAAGTGGCAGTCGTCATGCACGCAAACACCAGCGATGATATTTGTGCCATTCACCGTGGAACCCGGGTCAGAAAGATGCACACCTCCAGGCGTGATGCATTTCAGAGTCATGGGACTCATCCCATCGGAATTGTAGCATATCCTGATCTCACCGTCTCCCTCTCACCGGAAGCAATGAAAAGAGGGAGCCGGAGCCTTACCCTCGCGGATAACCTGGAAGAGCAGTGTGCACTCATTACGTATTATCCGGGCATGGATCCAGCAATCCTTTCAGCCTATACCGGATACAAAGGAATTGTTCTTTCCGGAACCGGCCTTGGACATGTAAGTAGCCGATTTATCGAGCGACTTTCTGACCTGATCAGAGACGGAATGACGGTTGTCATGACGTCACAATGCCTGAACGGGAGAGTCTGTGACCGGGTATACGACACTGGCCGGGATCTCCTCTCGATTGGTGTTATCGAAGGAGAGGATATGCTGCCCGAAGCTGCACTGGTAAAACTCATGTGGGTACTGGGAAATGCCACATCCCCTGAACAGGCGAGGGAGATGATCCAGGAGAGTCTGGTTGGTGAGATTGACAGGAGGTCTGTAGCATGACTCAATTACCAACAGATTACGAAGGACTCGGCCTCATTGCTGGTTTGGAGATCCACCAGCAGCTCAATACAAAAACAAAACTGTTCTGCCGGTGTCCTACGACAATACGGGAGGCAGACGAAGCGAGTGGCGAATTCTTCCGGTATCTGCGGGCAACCAGATCAGAACTTGGAGAACTTGACCGCGCAGCCGAAGAAGAGATGATGCAGGTCAGGCGTTTTCGGTACCTTCAGTATGATAGTACCTGCCTGGTTGAGAATGATGAGGAGCCACCAACCCCACTTAACAGGGAAGCTCTGGATATCGTTCTGACAATTGCTAAACTCACCGGCATGTCACCGGTTCCTGAGATCCACACGATGCGCAAACTTGTCATCGATGGATCCAATACATCAGGGTTTCAGCGGACAGCCCTTGTTGCATTACATGGGCACCTTCCATCGGGATCGATTATCGAGACTGTCTGTCTCGAGGAGGAAGCAGCCCAGCGGCTTGAAGATGCAACTTTCTCATTAGATCGTCTCGGCATCCCTCTGATCGAGATTACAACTGCACCCTGCCTGCACACTCCGGAGGCAGTTCAGGAGACTGCAGCACTTATTGGAATGTATCTCAGATCAACCGGACGGGTAAAGAGGGGTATCGGAACCATCAGGCAGGATGTCAATGTCTCGATCCGTGACGGAGGCCGTGTTGAGATCAAGGGAGTCCAGGAGCTCGACCTCCTCGCTGAAGTTGTCAGGCGTGAAGTGAGACGTCAGGTTGAACTTCTTGCAATCAGGGACGAACTCATTGCCCGTGGGGCAACAGTTGAGACTGAACCGGTTGACGTGACACATCTCTTCAAAGAGAGTGGGAGTAAGATTCTGAAGAAAGCAAAGAAGATCCTTGCCATCAGACTCAATGGGTTTGCAGGACTTGTAGGCAGAGAGATCCAGCCGGGAAGACGTCTTGGCAGCGAGATGTCTGATTACGCTAAGAAATGTGGTGTCGGCGGTCTCTTCCATACCGATGAACTACCAGCCTACGGTGTTACGGAAGAAGAAGTAAAAACGCTTAAGAGCGCCCTTTCAGCAAAGGTTGATGACTGTGTGATCATCGTTGCAGACACACCAGAAAAATGCAGGTGTGCAATCAAGCAGATTATCAGGCGCGCAAACCTCGCATTTGAGGGTATTCCCAAGGAAACACGAAAAATGCTTGACGAGGGATCCACAGCTTACATGCGTCCTCTCCCGGGTGCTGCGCGCATGTACCCCGAGACAGATGTGCTTCCAGTCAGGATCACAAATGAGGACTGGGAGAAATTGAACCTTCCAGAACTCCTCATTGATAAAATCGAACGGTACATGCGTGATTACAGGTTTGACAGAGAAGTAGCCAGACAGATTGCATACTCAGAGCGATCACTTGCTTTTGAAGAGGCTGTAACTGCCGGTATCAAGGCGAGTATTGCTGAACGTGCATTCAATTCAACACTGCGAGAACTGAGCAGAGATGGAGTGAATGTTGATGCAGTGAGTGATGTTTCAATCAGGAATGTTCTGAACGCGATTCAGGAAGGTAAGGCTGCCAAGGAAGCAATGCCATCATTACTGACTGCCATTGCCGAAGGAAAAAATCTTGAGGAAGCTCTTTCGACCCTTGCACCAGCAGTCTCTGCATCAGATCTTGATGGAATTGTAAAGCGAGTTGTTGAAGAAAGGATCGGATTTGTCAGGGAGAAGGGAGCATCTGCTGCTGGCCCACTGATGGGCGTTGTCATGAAAGAGGTCAGGGGGTCTGTTGACGGAAAAGCAGTGAGTCAGGCACTCCAGGCTGCCATTGCAAAAGTTCTGAATGTATAAGGCAGTAAGACAAGAATATGAATAACCTTTAATTGATGAGAACCAGCAATAGTATAGGCATTTTATAGGTGATCTGAATGGGCAAGACAGGCACAACAGAATGGAATCAGGTAAAAGGGAGTAAAGGTCAGATTAGACTTGTTCCCAGAAAAGAAGCAGCAGCCAAGAAGCCAGGGCCGAACCAGCGTTTCAAAGCGCAGGCTGCACTCAAGAAACTTGAGCGCAATGCCAGCCGCGGACGTGGCCGTGACGGAAGAGGAGGCGCAGCACCAGCAGGACGTGGAGGTCGTGGAGGACGCGGCGGTCGCGGAGGACGTTCAAGCCCGGGACAGCCACAGGATCTCAGGACCATGGCTGCCCGCCGCAGGATCACCAGACCAAAGGTCTCAATGCTCGGACCAAAAACCCGTTCTAAATAACCTGAATATCAGAACCCTTTTTTCTACCACCGCTGGCAGGCTACATTAAGTCTGCAGGACAGTAAGTACTATGGATAAGAAACTTGCAGTATCTGCGTTTCAGTACGGGGAGCGATCCAAGTCAGAACTGATGATCGCTTCACAGCTGATCACTGTTCTGTCAGGTCTGAAAGATGCTGAACGGGCAGGTGGCAGAAAGATTGTCCAGCAGTGCCTCGAGTCAGTACGAATGGAACTTCAGTTCGCACTTCGTTCGACAAATCTCCCTGACTTTCAAAGGGCAATTGACGCCCTGAACGGAGCCATCAGTCTTGTTGAAAGCAATGACTTTGACGGTGCAGTCAGGCAGATTGGATCTTCCATCAGCGCTGCCACAACAGTGGCACAGCACTCCTGGCAGGAACTAGAAAAACATGAATTTATCTGATTTCGGACAGTTTCTTTCAGGCAGATCTTCGGTCAGACAATACGAGGATCGGGAGATAGAGCCTGAACTTCTTGAAACGATACTGAAACTGGGAGCAAGAGCGCCATCGGCTGGTAATGTAGAGTCATGGGATATTGTTGTTGTACGAGATCCTTCAGTGCGTGAATTTCTTTCAGATGCAGCATTGAATCAGGAACACATTGCACATGCACCTGTAGTCCTCGTGGTCTGTGCAAACTATGTGAGATCCATGGCACGGTACAGTGAAAGGGGGATACTTTATGCGCTCGAAGAGGCATCGATCGTTGCTACCTATCTGATGCTCGGCGCCCATGCTGCGGGTCTTGCAACCTGCTGGACTGCAGGGTTTGATGATGACCAGGTGCGGGATATCCTTAAACTTCCAAACCACATCAGACCAGTCACACTGCTCGCACTCGGATATGGAGCCGAGGCAGCAATATCACCTGCACGTAGGGACGTGCAGGAACATATACATCAGGACGAGTGGTAACCGGCATGCCGGGGCCCGTCTATAGTGAGAAGGAATGACAGATTATCTGGTAGTGCTGGAATCGGCATGGGTCATCAAAGACGTCAAATCAGTTGATGACGCGATCGGAATTGCGATCAGTGAAGCAGGAAAGAGACTCAATCCCACCGCCAAGTTTGTGGATGTCGAAGCAGGAGTGATAGCCTGCCCGTCCTGCGACGAAGAACTCCCTTGTGCATTACTCATTGCACGGACTGCTCTTGTGGGAATGCGGATGGAAATGAAAGTTTTCAAGGCCGATTCATCAGAGCATGCTGGGAGGATTGCACGATCAGTTATTGGGAAGGCTCTGCGTGATGTACCACTTGAGATCGTGGAAGTGCAGGAGTTATGATAGAGGTCGTTGGACATACTGCAGTTGATCATATCTGCAAGGTATCCCATCTGCCATCACCCAATGCATCTGCATCAGTTCTTGAACGAAAGGTTTTCTTTGGAGGGGGAGCTGCAAACATCGCAGCCGGGATATCGGTACTCGGAGGTGAAGTTGCTCTCATCAGTGCGGTGGGTGGTGAATTTGCCGGAAGCGAGTATGACAGATGGATGGACAGTCTGAAAATTGACAAGCGCTTTTTCGTGATTCCAACGGCGAACACAGCCACCGCATTCATGTTCACTGATCCTCAAGGCGCGCAGATGACCTTCTTTGAGTGGGGAGCATCACGGGCATTTGAAACTGAACAGGCACCAAAACTTGAGTTTGTTCATATGGCTACAGCAGATCCTGCATTCAATGTAAGAGTTGCAGAAAAAGCAGAATTTGCGAGTTTTGATCCTGGCCAGGATATACATAGGTACACCAGGGAACACCTGCAGGTGATCCTTGAGAATATCGACATTCTGATAGCAAACCATCATGAATACAGCGGGATGTGCAAAACGCTTGGAATTTCTCATGAAGATCTGATAAAACAGGTCCCAATCGCGATCGAGACGAGAAGTTCAGAAGGATGCCAAATCACAGAGCAGGGTAATACCACCACCATTCCTGCAGTGACTGTACCATGTGTGGACCCTACAGGGGCAGGAGATGGTTTTCGAGCCGGGTTTCTGACTGCCTATGCCGAAGGATATGATACAATCACATCAGCAAAGATCGGAACAATCACTGCTTCATTTGTTGTGGAACATGTAGGATGCCAGACAGCACTTGCAGACCGGGCACGCATGAAAGATAGGTATACCGACACATTCGGTCAGTTATCTGAACCACAAGGACCGAGACGTTCCTGAACGGAGGAGTATGCAACAGGGGAGGACAGAGAGCGCGGTTAAGATAGAATCGATGTCCCGGTACATCTTTACAGCACCTGGATGGCCAAAATCAATTATCATTCTTGTTCTTCTAGGACTACTCATTGAGGCAATATCATGGCGTCTCTCACCTCAGTACCGCTTCTTTGGATTTTTCTGTTTTATCATACCCGGACTTGTCGCACTCATAACAACCCGGCCTCTGATCACCATGATTGGCAGGCAGATGACGTGGAACCGAAGCGCACTGCTCGCGGTATCATGCACCCTTTTCTCTACGCTCATTACACTGATTGGCCTTATAGCACTCAGGGAATTTCTGGCCCTCATCTTTGCAATAGCACTGGGATTCATCTTTGGGATCAGACTTTTGACCCTAGTTTCCATCGCAGATTACCGGATGAACCGGGTGATACTGCCAGCGCTCATCCAGAGCCTTACCGGTTACGTAGGCGGCCTGTTCATCTTTCCCCAGCCATTTTTGACGCTTGCCCCGATCCTGTTTCTCCTCTTTGGAACAGGGTTTGCCATCCTGATATGGCTTATTGACAGGCCGTTATACCGTGCATTCAGGATCAGGGGGCTTGAGTTTCTTAACGCATTTATTGCACATCTGACAGACGGGTCCCGAAGTATGGAGGATTTCTTCCGCAGGATTGGAGAAGAGGCATTTGTCCCACAGGTGAGTATATTCTTCAGGCGCGAAGGAAAGCAGGACCTCATCTTTACAATTCCAAACGTTCATCCCGGGCCAATGGGGGAGATCGGTGGCGGAAACCTCCCCGCAATACTGCGAGAGCAGTTCGATGAGGAAGTAATGGTAGCACACGGGTGTGCAACCCATGACTTTAATCTCGTCTCTGAGTCAGAGATTCAAAAACTGGTTGATGCCGTCAACAAAACACGAACCCACCTTGAGTATACCGGTGTTGCTTGTAAATCTACCCGGATTATCGAAGGGACAGTCTCACTTCTGTATCAGAGGATCGGAAACGCTCTCCTGATGGTCAGTACACGCTCCCCTGACAAGACTGAAGATCTCGACTTCTGTATCGGTCATTCAATTTTGTGTGAAGGACACCGGATGACCCCTCACATTGGATTTGTTGATGCTCACAACTGCATCGGCGATGAGATCGCATCTATCAGACCCGGAACAAAGACAGCACATGAGTATTTCACTGCTGCATGTCACGCCTTTGATCAGTGGGAGGTAATGCAGACATCTGCTCTCTCGGTGGGATATGCTCACATCCCTCTCCCATATGGACGGACATCAGGCATTGGTGATATTGGCCTTCAGGTTCTGATCATTGAAGTCAGTGGTCAAAAAACTGCATATATTCTCCTTGATGGCAATAATATGGCATCTGGAGCACGTGAGGAAATCAGGGATGAAGTCCTTACCATGGTCAACGAAGCGGAAATTATGACCACTGACACGCATGTCGTGAATACAATATCAGGAAAGAATCCGGTTGGCCTGCGTGTCCCTCCCACTGCACTAATGCCATACATTGACGATGGTGTTATCAAGGCACTTGAGGATCTTTCACCTGCAAAAGCGGCAGGTAGTACCGCCTCATGCGAAGGTGTAGTGATCTTTGGTTCAGACTCTATTGCCCAGCTCGCAAGTATTGTAAATACAATCCTGATTTATGTCATTCCCATCAGTGGGGGAATGCTTCTACTGGCTGTGGTCCTATCAGTTATAGCATACATGGCTCTCTCCTGATTGCCAGGGAGGAAGTGAATATGAACATACATATCCAACTCAGCATGATGATTTGTCAGTCAGGGAGGAGATAATGAGTTATCATCCACCTATATCCATCCTTCCGGCAGGATCTGATCTCGGTGCCTATAAGGCTCAACTCCCGGCATGGAATCTTCTGCTCAGGTCTGCAATGTCAGGAGCGTACATTGGGATGGGGGCAGCTCTGATGGTCGTTGTCACAACCGGTATGGAATTGACACTAGGCTCAGGGATGGTCAGATTCATTGGAGGGGCAGTCTTTCCTCTCGGTGTGATCCTGACTGTCCTGACCGGTGCAGAGCTCTTCACAGGAGATGCAATGCTGGCGCCGCTTGCGGCCTGCAGAAACCAGATATCCTGGCTGATGGTTGTTCGCCTCTGGGGATTGGCGTGGGCAGGAAATTTCATTGGAGCTTTCTTTTTCGCTGCGATTATGACAGCAGGACCTTTGACATTCACTGATTCATCCGGGCTTACCAGCGCAACGGCAGCAGGTATTTCCACAGTAAGCATTGCCACTGTAAAGTGTAGCGTAATGGGACTAGGGGGATTCTTTTCTCTATTCTTAGGCTCTCTTGCTGCCGGATGGCTTGTGAACCTTGGAGTTCTCCTCGCGTTATGTGCTGATGATGTCATAGGGAAAATAGTGGGAATCTGGTTCCCTGTTATGGCAATGATGGCAAGTGGCCTTGATCATGTTGTGACGAACATGTACCTGATCCCTGCAGGGCTTCTAACCGCAGGAGATCTTTCACCACTTCAGGTCGCACAGGTAGGGCCGGGGATTACAAATCTTGGGTGGAGCACCATGTGGAATAACCTGATCCCGGCCTCTCTTGGAAACCTCATCGGTGGTCTGTTCTTCGTAGGACTGTTGTACTGGCTTTCGTTTAAAAAAGAACTTGAGGGGTAAACTGACCCCACATATTCATTCAATATAATCCTCATACCGGTGAACATGGCAACTGACCGGAAATGGGATACCAATCGTTGAGATGATCGCATCACCGCGATCAAGGGTTTGAATCTCCAGATCCAGAACCCGAAGATCATGTTTTGCAGATGATGCAATAGTTTCCCTGTCCTGACGGTCTGCAAGTCCCATGATCACAAATGTATTCATCTGGGCAAGAACACGAGGATCAATATTTTTTGGCTGCTGAGTAACTGCACACAAACCTACACCGAATTTTCTTCCTTCCATTGCTATCTGCCTGAATATTCCAGTCTTCTCTGATTCCATAGAAAGCACCCGCTGTGCTTCTTCAATTGTCAGAAGTACACGGTGCGGTTCATCCTCACCAGCTCGACCAGATTGAACAATATTTTTGTACTTATGCAGTACTGCCCGTGAGATAACAGAGAGGAGGAATAATTCTGCAACCTCACTCATACGGGGAATATCGATCAATACCACCTTGTTTGCCAGAAGGTCTTCAATGATATCAGGGATAGATGACGTAGTTTTGTGCAGAAAGGCAGAGGAGATATCTACAAGAGTTTGAATCTGGCGCTGAACCACCCGGAGTGCGTCAGGGTTTGCACTTCTAACACGCTGGGCAATATCCTGGTGATCACCGATGTGTGCAGTCGTTTTGACATGTGAAGGGAGTGACTCAACGTCTTCGTTCATGAAAAAATCGATTATGTCATGACCAGGGAACGGGGTGAGAAGGTTCATGACTTCACGTTCTGATGGAAGAAGATCAAAGAGAAGTGTCAGATCAGTAATATCCATGTCATCATGGCTGATCAAAAGTTGTTTCATATCAAGTTCAGTCCTGACATTCTCATTCTGAATAGAGAAGACAGAGAGACCTGTATCTGCATCATGGTGATGAAGCAGTCCACGACTCTCATAATCAGAACTCATTCCTGCCGCATACTCCCCATGCGGGTCAATGATAAGAAGCCCAAATAACCGCGCTGAAATAGATGAAGCACAGAAGACCTTCATATAATTACTTTTTCCCATACCGGTAGTGGCAAAAACACCCATGTGTTGTGAGAGAACTTTGGCTGGTATCCGTACCGGAAGTTCAGGGATCGGTTGCTGACCGCTGACGACAAGACCGACCTCGATCTCACCCATAAACCTGTTCAGATAGGTGATATCCTCGGGGGCTAGTGTTCTTACAGGAGAATACCGAGATGGCATAATTCTGGGACGCCTGAAGACCCCATCCACTCCGATACATCCTATCGGGTACGCTGAAATTACCAGCGAAGTATCGTCTAGAGAATCACCAGTACATGACTGCTCATCATGACCAATGCCCGTTATTCGTGCAAAAAAGCGTGCCCGGTTCTGCTGGTCATCAACCACAACCAGATCTCCAATACTCATTGGGGAGGCAGCCGGGGTCCGGAAGACATAATGAAGAACACTGGTACCGGTGAGCCTGTTGTCCAGCAACCTGCCACTGCTCATACGTACTGATACAGGTTCTTCCTGATAAGACCATATGGAATCATCATGGTCCGAGGAAAGGAGAGCAGGTAGATAACAATATTCGTCACATTGTATATCCACGTGAGGGGGCTGTTGCCCGGTTTCCAATATGTCAAGAAGAGTAGCAGAGGCAGTATTTCAAGGGTTGTTCCTGCTTTGTGAGATTAGAGGTGTGCTTCGGGAGACCGCTCCCCACCACCGGTTATCAGCAGATCAGAAGGCAAAAACAGCAAAAACTCTGGAAAAACTTGAGAAACAGATCAATATTCTGAAAGAGGAACTGGTATCATGAACTGTGGTGACGGGATTGACACCAGGCTCATAGAAGAACTCTATATCAACCTGGATCCGATTCAGGCAGGGGGGAGACTTACTGTCGACGCCATGAAGGCAGTTCTCGCATACGGTGACGGGTACTCGGTATGTGATAACTGCGAAAAACCTTTCAGACTGGATTGTATCAAAAAACCACCTCTCGCAAAGTTCCATGACGATCTCGCTACTTTTGTCAACATGGATGTTGCGAGGCTTGTGCCGGGAGCCAGACGCGGATTTCAGGCAGTTGCAGGTACTGTTGTAAACAAAGGAGATCCGGTACTCCTAACAGCCTTTTCGCATTATACCGAATTTCTCTCTGTCGAACAGGCAGGAGGCATTCCCCATGAGGTTCCACCAGATGATTCACAAATAATCACTGCTGATACCGTGGCTGTGAGGATTGAGGAGATCACCCGATCAACCGGGAGACCCCCGTCTCTTCTGTACGTAGAAGAGGTGGATTACCAGTTTGGTAATCTCCATCCAGTACAGGAGATCGTAAAGGTTGCCCACCAGTATGATGTGCCAGTTTTGTGTAACGGAGCATATACAGTTGGGATCATGCCGGTAGATGGGAAAAAGATCGGTGCTGATTTTCTCGTGGGTTCTGGGCACAAAAGCATGGCTGCTCCAGCGCCATCAGGTATGCTTGCCACTACTTCAGAGTGGGCAGATAAACTCTTCAGGACCACACAAGCAAAAGGTGACATCACAGGCAGAACATTTGGAGTCAAGGAAGTCGAGATGATGGGATGCACGCTGATGGGTGTTACATCAGTCGGAATGATGGCTTCATTCCCACATGTCAGGGAGCGAGTAAATCAGTTTGACCAACATCTGAAGCGGTGTAATCAGATTGTTGATGCTCTTTGTTCAATTGATGGCACAAAGGTGATGAGTGAGTACCCGCGCAAACACCCGCTCACCAGGATGAATACAACCGAATCGTTTGATAAGATTGCAAAGACCCACAAGAAGAAAGGATTCTTTTTACTTAGTGCTTTACGTGAGAGGGGAATAACCGGGATCATTGCAGGGTCGACTAAGGTCTGGAAATTTAACCCATACGGGCTCACTGAGGAACAGGCACAATATGTAGGGGATATGTTTGTGGAGATAGCAAAAGAGGATGGATTATCGGTACAGACATAGTTTAGTCTGCGCAAATACCTGGCTTCATTTTTTTAATTTTTAGAGAACTCGGACAGAATTTTTCCGTTCAGTGCGATGACTTTCTCCCGGTTATCCAGAAGTGAGGGTATTATGGATCTCATGTGTAATCGCTCCTCAAGATCTCCAATCAAAGAACTATCTGCTGCGGTTGCAGGTTTTGATGGAACAACACCACAGGAGGTGTTACCTGGATTATTGGTGAAGGTCCCGATTTTTCTCGCTAGCGAAATAATATCTTCTTTATCATATCCAATGAGTGGCCGTAGGACTGGGATAGCCACTGAAGATGATATTGTCACAATATTCTGAAGAGTCTGGGTTGCAACCTGACCGAGATTATCACCGGTCACTATTGCCTGAATTTTCCGCTGTGCTGCAAACGTTTCAGCAAGCATAAGCATTCCACGTTTACAGAGAACACACCGATAACGAGGCTCACAGTCATTCATGAGCAGATCATACAATGGCTGGGCATGGACAATATGCAGGGAAAGGCTGATTCCCGGAACCCATGATGAAAGAGCAGCAAGATTGCGAAGGACATTATCAGTGCAATCACAACCTGCCCATGTACCAGTGTCAATATACAGGAAACTAACCTTTACACCCCGCTTCATCATCATCCAACTTGCAACTGGAGAGTCAATTCCTGCGGATATCAGGGATAGAACAGATCCCTGGGTACCGTATGGCAACCCGCCAGGACCTGGTATCCGGATATCATATGCTAGTCCACCCTCTTTCCGGGCTTCAAGATAAACCTCATAGTCTGGATGAGTGAGATCAACCCGTACTCCAGGTACTGATTCAAGTACTGCTCCACCGGCTTCTGCTCCAAGTTCCTGACTGGTGAAACCTGGAACCTGATCACGCCGTGCTCGGATTGCAAAACTCATTCCCGGTTTTAGATTTCTGGATGCAAGTTTCCCGGCAGCATCACAAAGAGCAGGCAGCGATGAATCAGTCAGAAGAGCAGGGGCAATATCCACTATGCCAAAGATGTGGCTCAGGAGAGGAATCATTGCTTCAGGAGTTTTAGAACAAACAATGATACGACTCCGGTTGTCCACGAGAGAGTATTCGATTTCATGACTTGAAAGAGCCGATCTGATATTGCCGATGAGCACCTTCATGAACTGTCGCCTGACCGGCTCACTCTTCAGAAAGAGTTCGCCAAAGCGGATCATAACAGCGCCGGACTTTCCATTCTCCATTGAATGCTCATACATTGGCGCTACCCGTGTTAGGTAGTTTGTGTCATGAAAAGGCTAATCATCCCGGAGATAAAGAAGATGGTCAGACCCTTTGATCAGGAACAAAGACTATACGATCAGACGGTCAGGTGTACGTAATGGCTCCAAAAAAGAAGAAGGACGCTGCCTCTGCTCAGGATGAAGCGCCGCTGAAGCTCTTTTATATATTCTACAGCCAGGAGCGCTGGGAGAATTGGCTCAAAGCACTCAGCGAGGCTGATTTTGAGGGTAGTGCAGATGATGATGAGATGCCTGAAGGATTTCAGTTGCTCTCAAGTTTTAACCAGGACATCTGTATCGAGGTACTGAAGATTGTAAAACTCTACCAGAACAACCGGTTTACCAAGGAAGAATCTCTTCAACGGATTAGTGACGTGGAAGAGATCGTCTTGAACCAAACTGTTGAAGGGGATCTTGAAGAGGTTATTGCTTCACTTCAGTTCTCAATGCTCGTGCTCTTTGCAGCTACGAGAAAGTTCCTGGAAGGTGGATTTGACGAGGATATCAAAGCACTTGTGAAGAAAGGAAAGTCCATAGATGAAGAGCAGATGGAAGAAATTCTGGAAGTAGCGGCTATCATCGGTGCAAATGTCATCAATGGGAAGTCATGCTGTGGACGTTATATCAAGGAAAGTGATGATCCTGGGATGTTCGATGAATGGCTTATTGAAGTTGAGACCATCAACGAAGCACTAGCAACCCTGAAAAACTTTGACGAGGAAGCAGGCGAAAGTTCGTGATTGCATCACGGGCACGTCTGCGGTATCACAGGCAGCTTGGAAGATTAGTAGGATACCGGTTGCCTGAAGGAGCCTTTCATGGGGCCGTGATTGAGGCATTATTCTCAATCCCCTACGACGGTTTTGATCGCCCCACCCGTGAACAGATTATGGCTTTTTTAAAAGCCTTTGTAAACTGCAAATGCAGAGAAAGCCCGAACTGTGGGTGTCCAGAGCGGAAGTTTGCTATTGAGATCATCGAACTGCGTGAGTCCGGGCTAGATCACCGGCAGATAAGTGAATTCATTTTAGAAGAGTACGGTATAGAGATATATGCTGCTGATATCCTCAGTTATCTCGAAGAATCAGTTCATCTGCTTGAAGCAATCCGGGATGTTGCAGAGCAGACCCAGATTCGCCAGGTTCAGATAAGAACCGAAGATCACATTGAAGCAATAGAAAAAGGGATTCCGATTTTAGGATAGTTATCCCAAAAAAATATTTATCTATTTTTCTTGTCAATTGCCTGCTGCTTGACAAGGTTTCTAATCCGCTCAGCTGTGCTGCCTTTGAAGTCAGTCAGATCCTTCTCTTGGACTGCGGCGACTTCTGATCCGGTTACAGCGATTGCATCAGCAAGGACATGATCCAGTTTTTTTGCCCGCTCCCAACATTCATATGCTTCTTCATTTCTTCCAAGGCCACCTGAGAGGGTGATTGCTTTGAATGCCCAGAGATCCGGATTTGAAGGATATATGGCAAGAGCCTGATCATACCGCTCGACTGCCTCTTCGTATTTTCCCTGATATGAGAGTTGATCAGCCTCAAGAGCCAGTGCATCCGCCTTATTGAGGAGTTCATCCCGTTTGCTCAGGAGCTTTTTGGTGGTATTTTCAGCCATCAGTTCACCTGATTCGCGTATATCATACTTGTCTTGGGAGTATTTGAGAATATGGGGAAAATCCCCAAAAAAATCCATAATTAGGATCTCACTATTTCCTCCCAATCGAGATGGTGCCTTGGTTAGTCAAAACAAATATGCAATTGTAGAACTAAAATCCTGTTCATTATCCTATAACATTCAGATCTCAAATTTTTCCAGGTCTATAAAGATTTTAGAAACTTTTATTCTACTAAAAGAAATGTTCGAATTACATGATACTCTTAACGAAGTAAAAGGCATACCGCATGGTCTTGATAAAACCTTGATTACAGAGGTAAAAGAGAACCAGATAGAAATCAGAAAAAGCCTGATTCAGGCAGGAATTATTAATTTCACATAGTCATATTGACGAATTTTTTTAATCCAGCAAAATGATACTCATATATAATAGTATCATCAAGATCAATTTAAGCTCATGGAGAATAAATACGAGATATCTTCTTCTCTTCAGTCTCTCCTCGATCATGTAGAGGATCAACTGGATACACGGATACATCTTCAACGGAAACAGGATGCTCCAAAGAAAGGCCTTTTACTTGATCAGTATTCGTTTCAATCCGGACGGAATGTCATCGTTTTTTCGAATCAGCAGATCGGAATGCTGAAGGATTTTGTTATTGCACAAAACGCAATAAAACTCCTTCTCAAAGGTATTGCTGCGAAAAACTCAGGATACCGTGTTCTTTCATTTGATGGAAAATCGGCTACGGTGGGAATGGAGCAGATCTACCTTGATGTCCTTAAAGATGAAAAAACCCGGCATCTTGATTTCTGGATCAAAAAGAAACTGATGTTTTATCTGTATATGCTGTTTCACGAGACCTTGAGTGAACTACCTTGGACGTTGATGGCGAACATCGTGGTCTCAAAACTTTGTCCGGTAATGCGCAACGCTCAGGTCTATTTCCTGATGAAAGAGAGTATGCGTGACATGCATGATCTCGTTTCATTCAAGGATTTCATCCCAAGAAGGTACTTTGTCATGCACAACGGCATGTTTTATGGTCGTGATCTTCTGCTTGGTGAAGTGATGAGTGAGATGAAACTCAATCCGATGATCAACATTCCGGAGATGAAGAAGTTCAAGAATCTCAATCTCATGGAGATGCTGACTCACCGGTGGCAGAAGAATCCCTGGTACCAGACAAAACTTGTTGGGGATGCGATGGTAAATATCATCAAAGAACTCAAAGTTGCCCAAACCTGTGAAAACCCAAGAGCAGAAACATACCCAACGATATATAATTTCATAGAGGAGATCACGAACCGCTGGATAAAACTGATGCAGATAGAGAAATATTATTTTTGGGATACAAGTGAACATCAGCAGAACGCCATGAAAATGCAGGAAGAGTACGAGAAGGAAGCGAGGATGAGTATATTTGGGGAAATTTAATTATAGATATAAAGAGATCCCACAATATTTCAATTTTTTTAGTTGACGCTATTTAATAAGTTAATGATAATAAGATCAATAAGAGGGATTTCATACAATCGGTATCATATATACATAAAGTCCGACTCAAGGTGAAGCCACATGAATAATCTAATTATTCAATATATCCATGGAAACCGGCATATAATTGAGATTGGAAAATTAATAACAATTGCGTTATTTGCTCTTTTATCATTTTTTACTACAATATATTTTTTATATTTTAGCCCCTATGCGGGGTTTCGATTTGTATACGTATTTATCCCCCATCTTTACCTAATTCCAATAATTCTTCTGGCCCTCTGGTATCCAAAATCAGGAGTAAAACTGGTTATGGTGATCCTAGCCTCACTTTTTGTATTCTGGGTACTGGCCAATATTTTTGGGTATACCTTTCCTCCACTTTTTGTAATCCTGTATACAGGGATTGATTTGGCTGCATTCGTGGTTTTTTTATTATATGTAAAAGATCAGCGTCTTGTTGAGGCAGTTATTCTAGATCTGCTTGAGCGGAGTACTGATATCGAAGATAAAAACCGGAACAATGTGGGAAATATAAAGGGAGATTTTGATGTAATTATTTCCGCCCTCAATTCACATGATGAAAATATCCGGGAAGAAGCAATATCCGCATTATCATCCCTTAATGATGAAAGGACAATTTTTCCGTTAATTAGAACACTTCAAGACGAAAGTCCATATATCAGGCGATGTGCTGTGGAGGCACTAGGAAAAACTCATTCACCTAAAGCAATAAAGCCACTAATTGAAAAACTTGGCGATGATGATCGATATGTAAGAGAATCTGCTGCTGAAGTTTTAGGTCATTTGGGTAATATTTCCATACCTGAAATGATTAAGCATATTTCTAATCCTGATTGGAGAATAAGGATGGGAATCGCAATTTCCTTTAGATTATCTCCGGATTTACCAGATACAGATATCATAATACGAATGCTTTCAGATGAATCTGTTTATGTCCGTCGTGAAGTGGTAAAGACACTTGGAAGGATTGGAGATAGCAGAATTATGCCCTACCTTATTCAGGCAACAAATGATCCAGATTCTGGAGTTAAGATTCGAGCCATTAGAGCGGTAAAAAAAATTGGAACATCAAAGGAAATTCAACAAGTTCTAATGAGATGTATGAATGATCCAGATAATGCAGTGAGAATATTTGTAAAAGAGGGATAAATAAAATAATTTTACTCGTAACGTACATAGAAATATTGTTGAAACAAAATCGAAATTTCAATATACCCCTACTACTAATAAAAGATTGGGGGTAGTTATGAGGAAAAAAGATGAAGCGTTTAGTGGTCTAGAAGCAGCCATCATCGTTATCGCTTTAGTAGTTGTAGCTGCAGTGTTTGGGATAAGTGTAATGAGTTCTGGTTTTTACGCTTCAGATCAGGCAAAAACTACAACAACTTCAGGATACAAACTGGCATCGTCAACAGTATACATTGAAGGAGGGGTTTATGCTTCCTTGTTAGGAGGAGCAGGAACAAGCCTCGATAAAGTATGGTTTGCAGGGGGAATTCCGGAAACGGGACAGGCACAGGATCTCCGGGATATGATTATTGTATATACACACTCTGTTGATTCGTCGATAGTAAGAGAATATACCTATGGTGGACCAGGAGGAGAAACAGCAACAACATTCGGAGTAGAGGGTGACCCTATTATGCTTCCGGGAGAAAAACGAACATTCCGATTAGCACAAGTAAACGGACCTATACCAGGAGGGTGGTTTACTATTGAAGTGAAACCAAAGAGTGGTGCAGCTACATTCGTAACGTATCATTTACCGGATTCATTCCAAGGGGGATCAGTTCTTACCTAATTTGGATGAATCAGAATTTATTTCATATCATCAATCTTTTTTTGATTCAGATGAACTATACAAGAAGTATTAAAATAATTAAAGAATCTACATTTTGCCTTGAAACTGCTTGGTGTACTTGATGTATGGCGATATATTCTGACCTCCCAACCATGATCTTTTTTCCTTAAAAAAGATTGAGAGACTGTATTTGACAATCGACTATTTTTCCGTCAAATTTCATGTAATCACCCACTTATGGTACAAAACCATCGTGTTAATGGGATCATTATTGGAATGAAAAAATCCTTTTTGTCTTCCTCATCCACGAATCAACCATAACTGTGAAATTTGAGAGCGATGCTATAATGAATCTTGTTGAAATATGTTTCAATTCCGGGATCTCAAACTGGACCAGCGAGACAAATACCTGTGTAATAACTCAAATGATTATTGCCTCGTAACACCTCAGGCCGGTTGATCCAGTCATGAGACCTTTTTATGGTGAAATTATCAGTCAATATGTAACTGATGAGAGTTCGAAGCTGATTATTGAGATTGATACCCCTCGTCTTGTATTTCCAAAAATAACGCAAAAATCAAGATTTCAAACCGTTTATCAACAAGGGAAACGGTATCGATACGAGAGTGTATTTTTTTGGCTTAATTGTATCAGTTTTTAGTTTGATTTCATTTTGGCCTATTCAAACACAACCAGGAACACCTTCATCTTGTTAGTCGCAAAGTTGGGATGAAAATGGCCCACATTTGTGATGCCAGTTATTATTCTTGAACATCTGTTAGCATGAATGATAGACCATGAATCCATATGGTCAATGGATTTATTTTGATCATAAAAAAGAACAGGATAAACGGGATCATTCTATCAAAAGTCATATAACCCCCTTGAAGAATCAAGTGTTGGTTGTAATGCCAACCATTTGGGATGAAGAGGGTAACAGTTTATATGAGGATAATCCAATAAAAGAGTTACCAAAACCTTTATTGCTATTTAAAATAACAATATCATGTTCGGGTGAACCGAACAGGAAGTATAGAAATGAAGAATGAGTCAGCATTTTCAGGCCTTGAAGCAGCAATCGTTCTGATTGCGTTTGTCGTCGTGGCCGCAGTTTTCTCCTACGTTATGCTGGGAGCAGGGTTCTTCGCAACCCAGAAGTCACAGGAAGTTACATATTCAGGTATCAAACAGTCAACATCTAACATCGTCCTTGATGGTCAGTTATATGGTGATGCAAGTGATATTACCTCACTGACACTTTACCTCTCAATTCCTGAAGGCGGCCAGCCACAGAAACTGAGTGATGTGGACTACCTCTGGACTCTGAATGGTGGAGCTGTTACAATTGTAACAGGTACTGACGCAGGTTCTGTTGGTCTTCTACAACCAGGAGACAGAGCAAAGATTACCATTGCACTTGTTGCAGCAAACCGGCCAGGACCGGGATCCAGTTTCACTCTTGAAGTTAAGCCAAAGGTTGGAGCATCCTCACTCATATCCAAGTCGCTTGGCAGTGGATATGCTGGTGGAGTGATTGTTTAATCCTCTCTTTTTTTGATCAATTCAACCATTCATTCGTAATATATGAAGGCAGTGATTCTGCTTTTTGCGTATAGTTCTCTTTTAAATAGTATTATCATTTCCTCCCGTGAACATTTAGGATGTTTAAAATGTTCGCATTTAAAGATAAGGGAAGAATCAATTCATAAAAAAATCTTTGATTAATATACCAACATTATTTCAAAATATTGTATGAATATCCGTGTCCGATTCTACTAACCAGATTATGGAATAAAAATTACTTAATAGTAACAATTTTTCAATTATTATACTCAGCGACAGAAATTCAAATTTTAAATACTCCTAATTTAGCATCCTTTTAATCCTAAATTTCTATAAATTTGAATAAGAGAATGTCATTCAGAATTTACTCTGGCGTTAAGTATAATATGAATCTGTGATTTACTCATTTTCATTTCTAGAAAAAAATAAGATCCACATTGAAAGAAACAAATATTACATATAAGAACAATTACCTGTAATCCTGAAAAAGGGGTTTTTAACATGAAAAAGGAATTAGCATTTTCGGGCCTTGAGGCAGCAATCGTTCTGATTGCGTTTGTCGTCGTGGCTGCAGTTTTCTCCTACGTTATGTTAGGAGCAGGGTTCTTTGCAACCCAGAAGTCTCAAGAAGTAACATACTCAGGAATCAAACAATCAACATCTAACATTGTCCTTGATGGGCAGTTATATGGTGATGCAAGTGATATTACCACCCTTACGCTCTATCTCTCAATTCCTGAAGGTGGTCAGCCCCAGAAACTGAGTGATGTAGATTTTCTCTGGACTCTGAATGGTGGGGCAGTTACAATTGTAACTGGTACTGACGCAAATTCTGTTGGTCTTCTGCAACCAGGAGATAGAGCAAAGATTACCATAGCTCTTGCTGCAGCAAACCGGCCAGGACCGGGATCCAGTTTCACTCTTGAAATCAAACCAAAAGTTGGAGCATCTTCACTCATTTCCAAGTCATTGGGTAGTGGATATGCTGGCGGAGTGATTGTTTAATCCTAATTGTCCTTATCATACCCATTTTTTGTGATGAGAAGTTTGAATAACAAACAGTTTTTTTATACCTTACCTTAAAAAAAGATAATTCAAATTCGGTAGATTTCACGAATAATACTACAAATGGTCTTTTGTCAACCAGACCCTTCATGGTACATACTTAATCTATGGTACAAATCTGATCGCTTAAGGGGGTTATCTCATAAATTGTATAAATTTAACCATATTTTCCAAAATATGATGCTTTTTTTTAATCTTTATCACTTCAACCCAGAGAGAACATATTCAAGTTGTCAATATTTTTTCTAGTATCCCCTTTTTTCTATTTTCTTATTATGGCTACCAAACCTAATACAATAAGTAATCCAAAGAATGTCATTAGAAATGATGATGATGGAGCTGCAAATAAATATTCTGCAACAGTATTCGTATACTTTCCTGAATAGACATCAAGATATCTTTGATATTCCTGATTCGTAGGATTCAAACTAATCGCCTTGTTTAGAGCATCAATCGATTCATTAACATGATCTGTTCTTTTCAAACTTTGCGAATACCAAAACCAACCAACATCATCAGTTGGTTCAAGTTGTACGTATTTATCAAACGAAGTTAATGCCATACTTGCATTTCCAAAAGAACTATATATACGTCCTTTAAAAAACCAGGGTTTTGAATATGAAGGATCTTTTTCAATTGCAGAATCATATGCCATAACCGCGCGGTCATATTGCCGAGTTTTTTCATAAGCCATGCCGAGATTAAACCACGCTGCAGGATCCTCAGGACGTAATGTTGTCACAGTTTGTAGCAAATTTACGGCCTTATCATAATGGGCAAGACCATATTGAACAAGCCCCTGGTAAAAATACGTATCAGGAAAAACTGGATCCAGAAGTAGTGACTGATTAAAATACATATCAGCTTCACTAAGGTTACCTCGTCTAAATGTCACAAGACCTAAATTATAGAGAATCCTCGCATCTTGTGGGGTAGAATTTAACGCTTTTAAAAAGGATACTTCAGCCGAGCTGTATGTTCCATTACTCATTAAAATTAACCCATTAAGATTCCAAGCCGATGCATTTGTCGGATAAAGAGCGAGGTATTCATTTATTTCCGTAAAAGAATCGTTGAAATCACCATTAATGTAATGAGTTTTAGCATCTTGAAGTTGAATATCCGCCTCATTTGCCCAGACTCCATTTCCACATATTATTCCTATACAGAAGAACTGAAGTATGAACAGACTAATCAGATATCGGTAAGACCTCATAGCAGAACATTTGTTCCTCTTTCCAGATAGAGTGAGCGGAATTAAAACGGAACGGTCTATAATGTTAGCGCTCAATACTATGCAAATGAATGTTCGAGAATTATTTAAAAATTCAGATTACATAATCCTCTTTATTCTGGCAAGTCTGTCCTTTTCTATCGCATTTGGCCTCTCATCACCTTCATTACTTGTCAATGATGAATGGATTACTGTTAACCAATTAAACCAACTTGCTACTGGTTCACAACTCATAGAAAATGAAGGAAAGTTTGGTAAAACAATATTTGGAGAAGAATCAGCATATTTTACATCTCGAGGGAATTATCTTGCATATAGTATCTTCCTACCGGTTATATCATTACCTGTATTGTTTCTGATTATAGGGTCCGGGGAATTATTCCGATTAGTTTTCCTAACTCTCTGGTTTTGTTGCAGTATTTGTGCCTTACTCGCATGTATCTGGTTAATTGGTAAATCTGACAAAAAGTTACCGACATATATTCTATGGATAACTATATTCCTATTTTTTGGATTATTTCTTGCAAATCTATATTTCTATCAGCCATTTTCTGCTTCTTTTCAAGACAGTCCCATTGAATCCGCAGCAGTAATCTTCACAAATGAGGTTTTATTCGCTCTAATAGCACCAATGGTTTATTCCATTTTTCGGAACCTTTCATTGGATCGCCAGACAGCGATTATCGGGACTTTATCAGTAATTTGTTGTTCCACATACTTTTTCTGGTCTGCATCCGCAAAAGATCATCTCCTTATCGCATTTTTATTAACCACAATATTCTGGATTTTTTCAAATATCCTAACAAAACCGACAAATTTAAAGTGGTTTGCCCTATTTATTATCTCCGGCCTCTTATGTTGGGCGAGACCAGAATATGGTGTCATTGTCCTGGTAGGACTTTTTATCTGGAAATTTCTTTCCATATTATTATTTCAAAATGGGTCAGTGTGTGTAAATTTCAATAAATTGATACCTCAACTTTTATTAGATATCCTCGGTATTTTCCTAGGATTAACTCCATTTTTCCTAAATAATTTTACCGTGACAGGAAATCCACTAATTCCTCCTCAATATCTCTACATTACTTCAAGTAGGACCGCCATGACTTCAGTGCTTACATCGGGTAATGATGTCATGCAGATCGGTATTGGTTCGAAAGTGATCACTTACATAAGTCAGATATTTAGTTTTTTTACCCCTGATGTAGGAAATATTCTCCAGGACATTTCCGGTCTGCTCTTTTCTCCTACCAATGGAGGAGTTGGCATATTATTTATCTGTCCGATTATTCTCCCGGCCCTATTGTATGGAATTATCAACCACCAACGATATAGATATCAATACTCCCCAAATATCAGACAGATGATCCATTTTTCTACCTTTATCGCTGTTCTTACTTTTATTGCATATATGAGGGTATTACATGGTTCAACTATTAGTGGGGGTAGTCTTCCCGATATGCGATATTTTTCACCAATCTATCTCCCTCTTGGGATTATCTCTGTCCTTCTTCTTTCCCCGATTATCTGCCATCAAGCGGGACGATGGTTAAAATATTTACTGGTATCTGTTCTATTATTCGCTCCGTTACTGGTAATAGGTACAACATTAATTCTTCCTTATGGTATTACATATGATATGTATGGATACTTTTTTATGCGAATTCTAATTGTTCTCCTGATCCTGATATTCGGAATAGCAGTATTGAGTAAAAAGTTCTGGAATTCGGAAAAGGCATTTCCAATACTATTTGGATTGCTGATTATGATCCCAACAGCATTCCAGTTCTTTTATGTCGTGATTTACAGTTATAACAAAACTAATGGTTACTATTTCTGGCAACCAGTATTAGAATTCTTATTTACCAATATTATTATGATAATTCGATAGGAGGGAACGCATTTTATATTATATATTATATGAATAAAAAGGAACTACCGCTAATTCAATCGAACATATCTTTTAATGTTAATATTTTTCAATCAAAATAAATAATTATACAGGTATCAATACATGAGTGTCCTCATAACAACAGGAGAAAGTATTAAGGCATTAACCATAGCCAGAAGCCTTGGGGAAAAAAAGATCTCAATTACAATAGGATCTTCTGAAAATCGTTCAATTTCATCTTTTTCTCGATATTGTCATTCAAATTTTTTATATCCATCACCATCTAATAGTCAAAAATTCATCAGTGCCCTCTCTCATTTTCTAAATCATAACCATCATGATGTATTGATACCAGTACATTCAAAAGATACAATAATTATTTCAAAATATAGAGAAAAACTAGAAAAATATACTACAATACCTCTTGCTTCATATGATACTATGCTCACTCTTAGTGATAAGAGTAAATTACCGAGTATTGCAAAAGAATTAGAAATTAAAATCCCAAAGACTTTTTTACCATCTAGTAATTATCCACTACAAAAAATCTCTGAAATTATTCAATATCCCGTAGTAATTAAATTAAGAAACCGAACAAGTAGTATAGGCCAGACATATGCATATAATGCTGATGATCTATGCCAAAAATATCAAAAGACAATTTTAACATATAATTTAGCCCCAAATGAATATCCGATTATTCAAGAATATATTAACGGAGTAGGCTATGGAGTTTCAATGCTCTATAACAGGGGAGAACTTCGTGCTAAATTTACTCATAAAAGGATTCGTGAATATCCGATAACTGGAGGACCCAGTACATATCGTATCAGTACTAAACATGCGAAAATGGAAAGTATAGCAGAACAACTACTATCACACAACTCATGGCATGGTGTAGCAATGGTTGAATTTAAACTTAATAATGAAGGAGAACCATATTTACTTGAAGTAAATCCTCGATTCTGGGGTTCATTGAATACTGCTGTGCTTTCAGGTGTTGATTTTCCTTATCTACTCTACCAAATGGCAGTTGAAGGTGATACCCCAAGGGTTATGGATTACAATATCAACGTTGTCAGTATGAATTATTGCATTGATACACTCACACGATATAATCTTTTTAAATCTCAAAAATCTTTACATATAATAAAGGATTTTATGGTTTTTCCCTATCATGATGATATTGCTTCCATTAAAGATCCTCTTCCAATAATCAGATTTATGTACCAAGGGTTAATGAAAGGAAAAAGGGTTTAAACACTTTCACTCTTTTTTTCGTAATGGCATTAAAACCACCTTTTTGCCAACATTTGAAATCAAATCAAATGAATAACTTTTAAAGTAATCAAAGGTGCTATCATTCCAACGCTCTGGATGAATGGTTAGATAACAGATATTATACCGCGTATGGGAAATCCAATCAATGAGATCATCTGTTTTTCGAATTTTGGGTAGTTCTTTTGAAGAAATCAAATGATCTCGCATTGAATATTCAAAAGACCAGGTTCTTCCAGTATCTGAAAAATAAGGTACATTATTGATTGAATGATAAGCATCACAAATTAAATTATATGAAGATAACTTATAAATTTTAAAAAAATCATAATTCGAATAAGAGGAAAGAGGGCTGCCGTGCATACAAACCGAGGTTACTGAAGAAATATTTCTGAACATTTTTAGTTCTTTGCGAAATATTTGTTCAGCTATTTTAACATCACCTTTTGCCTTCGCCATGACTTCATAGTGATACCCAATCTCATGGCCAAAAGATTTTATTAATTGAATTGTTTCTTGATTAAATGTATAAGGATATCGAAAATAGAAAGTTGAGATAATGTTTAATTTATATTCTAATTCGGCTATACGCAAAGCATTCTTAATATTCCGATCAATATCATGACGGATTAATACAACACGATTATTACTAGAAGACGGTAGACTGGAACAATAATCAGATATCTTTAGTGGTTTAAAATGAGAAGAAATTAGAGCATTACACAATTCTCTATATTTGTCAAGAGTAAAATCTGTAATTATCTGCATATAATTTATTTATCCTATCAAAATTTTAAAGGAATCATTATTAAATTTGATTATCTACATTTTTAATTGAACTGTATCATGAAAGTCCTTATGATAACTAGTGCTTATCCTTCAAACATCACTCAATCACACGGCATAATAATTGCTTCACTCGCTAATGCTTTATCCCAAAAAGGAATCGAAATATGTATTTTAGCTCCTAAAACAACGAGTAAAACTCCAGATACTTTGAATGAAAATGTTAAAGTATTTAGATTTAATTACTTCTTTCGAAGAAAAATGCAAATCCTATCAGAAGGACCAGGTTTGTATTTTCAATTTCAAAGTTATCTTTTAGCAAAAATCCAGATTCCATTTTTCTTATTTTTTGAACTAATTTTCCTTATTTTAATAATAAAAAAAGAGAATCCAGATCTTATACATACTCATTGGATTATCCCTCATGGTATCATTGGAGCGATTGTCCACAAATTTTTAGGAATACCACATCTGATTTCTATTCACGGAACTGATGCTTACATAATCAGTAGTAATAGATATTACATACAATTTCTCAAAATGGTATTATCTAACTCTAATGCAATATCTGCAAACAGTACACATAACGCAAAAATGATAGAACCTTTTATCATTTCTAATAGTAGGAAAATTTCAATCATCCCAATGGGCATGGGCATTCAAATACCCCCCATACCTTCATTAAAAACGAGACAGATCAATAGGAAAAAAAATCTGAATATTCTATTTGTAGGTCGATTAATTGAACTGAAGGGTGTTGATATTCTCATAAAAGCATTTGTACATATACTTGAAAAAAAACCGATCGCCAAGTTGATAATTATTGGTGATGGTCCAGAATTTCAATCATTAAAACAATACTCTCATAATTTTTCAATTTCTCATGCAGTTAAGTTTACAGGACGACTATCAAAAGATGAATTATATGATTATTATAAAATAGCCGATCTCCTAGTATTACCCTCCCGAATAGTTAATGGTCAATGTGAAGGACTAGGAGTTGTATTGCTTGAGGCAATGGCCGCTGGTATTCCGGTAATCGGGAGTAATATCGGGGGAATACCAGATATTATTATTGATAAGGTAAACGGCCTACTCGTTCCCCAGGGAGAGCCTCATGTTTTAGCGGAGGCGGTAATCCAGGTTTTAGAAAATCCGAAGTTAGCAGAGAAATTCAAAAAAGCCGGATTAGAAACAGTGAATGAACGATTTTCATGGGACATCATTTCGGCACAATTTGTTGATATATACAAAAAGGTATTGAACAAGTAACATGCCCGATCGCCAAAAAGGATACCCTAAAAAATTAATTATTCAAAAATTATCGATGAATAAAGAAAGCAGTTAGAATGCAATTTATAGCAGATAACAATATGATAGATAATATTGTCAAAAAGAATTGACTGGATCTCAAAGTTCAGGAGGGATTATTATCATTCATTTCATTATTCCTGTCTCTATAAAACCTACCAGGAGATCTTAATCGCAGAAATTTTCGATGATTTTACTAGGTCTTGTATCCAAGAATCCAACCGAGATTCAATAGCTAGAAAAATAAAATTTAGGATGATTTATGAAAATACTATTTCCATTATTATCTGCAGGTTCAGGATCTGATGTTTTTACTTTAAATCTGGTGTTTGGACTAAACAAATCATCAGTGAATGCTGAAATCCAGTACATCCCTTCATGGTCCGGGTATATACCATCATTTGCCGGCAGGCTGTGTAATTCATCAGGGTATGATATTATCCATGCCAATACCTGGAATGGATATGGTTTTAAGCGGAGTCAACCACTTGTTGTTACTGAGTATCATGTAACTCATGATCCATTGTTAAAGCCATACACAACTCCTCTACAGAGATCTTATTATAGGCATATCTTCAAATGTGAACAAAAAAGTCTTGATTCCGCTGATCTGGTAACCACAATAAGCCATTATACTCAGGACAAACTAGAGGAAATTTTTGGTTATTCAGATTCTAAAATGATCTACTGTGGAATCGATACATCGCTGTTTAGTCCATCTCATGTTTACAAAACAGATTGGGGTATTGATGAAAAGACCACAGTTCTTCTATATGTCGGAAACCATCTACGTCGAAAAGGAGCAGATCTTCTCCGCCCGATTATGGAGGAACTAGGCGATGGATTCCTTCTTTTGACGACGACAGGACTACGGACCAATAGAGACATCCCTTCCAGAAATATTCGTTCATTAGGAAAGATGGGAACTCAGGAACTTGTACAGGCATATAATCTCTGTGACATGCTCTTGTTTCCCTCGCGGCTTGAAGGGTTCGGTCTCTGTGTTGCTGAAGCAATGGCATGTAAAAAACCAATAGTTACAACGAATACTTCAAGTCTTCCGGAACTTGTTCAACAGGATAAAGGAGGGATTCTCTGTGAGATAGATGATGTATCTGGATTTGCTGACGCAGTCAGGTATCTGGCTGAAGACGAAAATCTCAGGAAAGACATGGGGAGATATAATCGGCAGAGGGTACTCGAAAGATTTAATACTGAACATGTGACCAAAAAATATTGTCGAATATATAATTCAATATACTAAAGATCTCCTTAAGATAATAAATAATACTCATAATCCGAGTTATCAAGATGAAAATACTAATGATTTCAGGAAGCCCGATAATGGGTGGAGCAGAAATTGCTTCTCGAAGAATTGCATTGGCATTAGCATCCTGTGGTTGTGAAGTAATATTTATTAGTCTGGTCAGGACACCAATTATTCATTCGCGAATTGTCCATATAATTATAAAATACGAAAAAAATCAAGAGTTTCTATTTAAAGTTCTAAAAAAAACCTCATATCCTTTATCATTTTATTTTTCTACCCGATATTTTTTTGATAAAGTTAAAACAATAATTATTAAAGAAAAGCCGGATATTATCAACATTCACAATATCAAGCAAGCTTTTTGGTCGTCGGATTTTGTTGCCTGGTGTAGCAGGTTAATCCCAACAATATGGACTCTGCATGATATGAGCAGTTTTACAGGAAGATGCGTTTATACATTTGAATGTGAGCAATTTTTATGTGGATGTAATAACTGTCCTCGTATTAATATACCAATTATTTGTTCCAAAAAGTTTATTCATACACAATGGAATAAAAACCGGTATAATATTGTATCAAATAAAAATTTGTATGCCGTTACCCCATCAAATTGGTTAAAATCTCAAGCAACACGAGGATTTTGGGAAGAAAAACAGATTATGGTAATTCCCAATTGTATAAATTTAACTGAGTATTATCCTCGTGATACCATTAAATCTAAAAAAGAACTGGGCATATTTGATTCAAATCAAACAATTTTATTAACTTCGCATGATCTTAATGAAAAAAGAAAAGGTATAGGCGCCATAATTGAGTCATTGTCTAATAATCATCCTGAAGCAAAAATATCTTTTATTTTAATGGGAAATGGGGATAAGATAAAGGGATTAAAACATAAATTTCCTGTATATCACCTGGGATATATTTCCAAAGAATTAATGCCTATAGTGTATTCTGCCGCAGATCTCCTCGTTCATCCCTCCATTGCTGATAATTTACCAAATGTAATTATGGAGTCATTATCAGTCGGTACTCCCGTAATCGGCTTTAATATAGGAGGTATCCCAGAGATGATAATTCCTGAAAAAACAGGATGGCTCGTCGAAGATATTAATTATGAACTGATGAGTGATAAAATATTGGAAGCATTAACAATTATTAAAAAAGATCCGTTAATTATTCAAAACGCTTGCCGTTCATACGCAGAGGAGAATTATGCAGAAAAAATTATCGGATCAAAGTATATGAGGCTTTATAATTCATTGATTTCCTGATTTTTTTGCAATTATAAAAGTTCCAAAAAACATACACCCATTCTTGGGTAGTATATAATAACCGACCAATCCTAAGATATTAATTAATGAGTAAATAAAAATTGAAAATGTTGTTCTAATAATAATATTATTTATTTTCTGAATAAAGACTGTTCTTAAGAAACAATTCATCAAAAGGGTCAATACCCTAAAATCTGGAATAATCTTTGTCATATATTGGATAGTAAAACCATTGTTTGATAATTTATTTGCAATCCCAAATGATGTGAATCGGTAAAAATCATATGGTATTTCATGTTCTTCCCAAATAAATGGAACAGTTAGGATTAATCTTCCTTCATACGTTATTATCCGATTTACATCACTCAACAACCTATTCGTATCCTTAACATGTTCTAATACTTCAATCATCAAAACTGTATCAATTGTGTTATTTTTTATAGGAATGCTTTTCCCATCAAAAAATACATCGATGGGTTCATCCATATGTGAATGACCTGAAAGAGGGGTATCTAATCCTATATATGTAGAAGTCTTGAAAAGATCAAAATATGGTTTTTTTCCACATCCAAGATCAAGAACTATATCAGATTTATCAGGAACATTTCTTTTTATTTCATCAAGTATTCCTTTTCTAGAGTAATAAAAAGGATTTGTAAAAAAACCTATCAATCCAGGATGATGAGATTTTTTAGAGATGAATTGTTTAAAATTTTTTATCATAACATTATATCGACATATTATTCTCTATTTTTCATTGGAAGTATGCGTTGTATATTCAATTATCTGAATCCAAAGATCATAAAGGGTTCCATAACACGCGGTTTCCGATGTAAACAGAAACAATCAAATGTTTTGTTACTCATTTTTGTTTAAAGTTGGGAATTAAACCCTCATTTGCATATAAATATAGTCACTACCAATTTCTTATAAGGTTATTCGCATAAAAGTTTCTGAATAAATTCAATAATAAAAGTGGGTGGGTTTTGTATGAAAAAAGTTTTATTAATTTCTTACTTCTATAATCAACTCAATGAAATTGGATCAATTCGTATTCAAGGTTTAACAAAATATTTACCAGTTTTTGGTTGGGAACCAGTAATCCTTACAATATCAGATTTTGAAAACAAAGAGGATATTATTAAATCCATTCTCATTACGACCCCATGTCGGAGTGTGCTCGGCGAATGGAAAACAAAAATAGGTATAAACCCAAATAAAAGAATTCGTGAAAAAGTAGGATTAGATTCTAAAAAAGAAGGGAGGAGTATAAGAAATCGCTTATATCTCTTATGGAAAGAAATGTTTCTTTATCCCGATGACGCAAAACTATGGCATTCAGAGGCAATAAACGCGTTTGAAAAATATATTCAGAATCAGAATGTTGACGCAATTATAAGTTCATCCTGCCCCTTCACCTGCCATCTTATCGGACACGACATTAGTTCCCAATACAATATTCCCTGGATTGCGGATTTCAGAGATCTCTGGACTGAAGGTCCATATTATGAGTACTCCAATATCAGACGAAGAATCGAGCGGAAATTAGAGATTAAAACTATAAGTAATGCATCAAGGATCGTTTCAGTCTCTGACTCGTATGCACATGAACTTCAAATGGTGCATCCTGATCATCAAATAGAAGTTATTCAAAACGGATTTGATGAAGATTTACTTCAATTGAATGCAAATGTTTTAGATTTAAAATTCTCGATTACCTATACAGGAACATTGCGTTATGGTCGTCGTGATCCCGGATTGTTATTATATGCTATCAAAGAACTGATTGAAGAGAATAATATTGATCAGGATGAGATAGAGATCAATTTTTATGGGGATTCACCACATTGGTTATATGATGAGATCAGGAATCTTGGAGTGCAAAACATTGTTAAAGTCCATGGTCATGTAACCAGAGATGAGGCACTGGCAGTACAACGTTCCTCACAAATCCTTCTCCTTCTAACCTGGAATGATCCTCATGATAAAGGCATGTATACTGGAAAATTATTTGATTATCTGGCAGCCTGTCGACCAATACTCTCAATTGGTTATCCAGATTCAGTAGCAAATCAGGTTATCAGAGATGTGGGAGCGGGTAGTATTGCCAGTTCAAAGGAAGAAACAAAAGAAATTATACTTAATACCTATAAACAATTCAATCGAACCGGATTCGTTAAATATACTGGTGATAAATCAAAGTTATTCCCATACTCACAGAGGAAAATGTCTGAAAAATATGCTAGAATTCTGACAGATATAATAGGTGATTAATACGATTAATGGTAAGGGATTATGATTCAGGTTGCCCAGATTGGAATCGGCTACTGGGGACCTAATATTTTGAGAACATTAAGGAATAATACTGAGTGCCAGGTGAAATATGTTGTTGATATCTCACTGGAACGACGTACATATGTAAATAACCTGTATTCAAATATTATAACTCTTGAATCGCCTGAATCTGTATTTCTAGATCCGGATATTGATGCAGTCATCATTTCAACACCTGTTCATACCCATTATAGTCTTGCAATGGCGGCACTTCATCATGGAAAGCATATTCTGGTAGAAAAACCACTCGCAACCTCTATTCATGAAGTAGATATGATTCATCAGATCGCGAGCGAGAAATCCAAAGTTGCAATGGTAGGGCATACGTTTCTGTACAATAGTGCTGTCCGTTATATTAAGAATCTAATAAATTCAGATTCTCTGGGAAAAATCCGTTATATTTACTCCCAACGCCTAAATCTTGGACGAATTCGTTCAGATGTAGATGCACTATGGAATTTTGCACCACACGACATTAGTATACTACAGTATTGGCTGAATGATCCAAAACCAGATGCTGTTTTCAGACATGGCATGGATTTCATCCAGGATAATATTGAAGATGTTGTTTTTCTTACAATTAGATATCCACAAAAGATATTGGCAAATATTCATGTCAGTTGGCTGGACCCGAGAAAAGTTCGTCAGATTACTATAGTTGGATCAGAAAAAATGGTTATATATGATGATATGAAGGAGGATAAGGTCGTAATTTTTGACAAAGGGATAGATAAAAAAGCAATTCTCGGGGAAAATATGGACTATGATTCTCCATCGTCGTACTTTTTTTCATACAGGTCAGGAGATATTTTAATTCCCAAAATAAATTATGAAGAACCGCTGATGGTTGAGATTCAGCATTTTATAGATTGTATAAACGGTAAAACACAATGTATTTCAGGGCCTGAACATGCCAGGAAAGTAGTAGATATACTATCTCGGTGTAAGTTGGTATGAAATTAAGTGATTGTCCATCATTTTTCAAAATCCATAATGATGGTAATTTTTTATCACTAGGAATTCTAAGATATTCCGGGGATGAAGTCCTCAGTTTCTTAACTGATCTCTCATACTTACCTATACTTCTTAATAATAGTTCTATTAGTTGCATAATTACCTTTCCTGATTTTATTTGCAACATACCATCTCACATAGGTATTGCATATTCGTCAGAACCACGACGTTCCTTTCTTGAGCTTCATAATTATTTAGCATTAAACACCGATTTTTATTCTAAAAGTAAATTTTTAACTAATATTCACCCTACTGCAAAGGTTTCTCCTTCTGCAATAATTGCAGAAAACAACGTTTCAATAGGAGAAAGAACAATTATCCATCCAAATGTGGTAATCAATAAAAATGTAACAATAGGTTCGGATGTAATCATCAGAGCAGGAAGTATCATCGGGACTGAGGGATTTTATCCACAAAGATACGCTGATAAGATCTATAAGGGTATTCACTCAGGAGGTGTTGATATTGGAGAGGGGTCTGAATTGCAAGCAAATGTTACGGTGTGCTCAGGTATATTTGGAGGAAATACCCGTGTCGGGCAGAATTGTATGATTGCCAATGGCGTTGACATTGCCCATGATGTAACCATTGGGGAAAAAACACTAATCGGTGCAGGAACGATATTATCTGGTAATTTAGTCATAGGTTCAAATGTCTGGATAGGTCCAAATTCAACGATTTCAAACAACTTAGTAATCGGAGATGGGGCAAATATATCTCTGGGCTCTGTTGTGACATGCTCAGTTCCTCACCACACCAAGTACTCAGGCAACTTTGCTATCGAACACAAAAAATTCTTGCAGTTCATCCGAACAATACGATAATTCAGGTAAATAATGTCTGAAAAAATTCCATTTGTTGATCTAATAACTCAGTATAATCTCATTAAAAATGAAATTGATACAATCATAAATGAGGTAATATCCTCTGCTTCTTTTATTAGAGGAACTTATGTGCAGCAGTTAGAAAACTCATTTGCATCCATGTGTGGAGTTGAACATTGTTTAGGTGTTGGCAATGGGACTGACGCCTTGCATATTGCTTTAAAGTGCCTGGGAATTAAAAGGGGTGATGAGGTACTCACATCCGCTCATAGTTGGATCTCAACACCCGAAAGTGTAAGCATAACCGGTGCAAAACCTGTTTTCGTAGATATCGAACCAGATTACTATACAATCGATCCTTCTTTAATAGAACAGAAGATAACTAAAGATACAAAGGCGATTCTTCCGGTTCATATATACGGCCAACCGGCTGATATGGATCCAATCCGCGATATTTGTGAGGATCGGAATTTATTTCTCATAGAAGATTGTGCACAGGCTCATTTCGCAGAATATCATGGGAAGAAAGTAGGAAACCTGGGAGATGTTGGGACATTTAGTTTTTATCCAAGTAAAAACCTGGGTGCTTATGGTGATGGCGGTTGTATCACATGTAATGATAGTAAACTTGCAGAGAAAATGAGGAGGTATGCAAATCACGGTTCATTAAAGAAGCATGATCATCTATTTGAAGGAATCAACAGTCGTCTTGATGGGATTCAAGCTGCAGTTTTGCTTGTAAAAATGCGATACGTTGAACGGTGGAATGCAAAACGACAGATGATCGCTGATGAATACAAATTAAAACTTCAAAACTTATCCGAAATTTCTGTGCCAAAAATCCGTGATAAATCCTCTCACGTATTTCATGTATATGCAGTTGAAGCTGATAAACGTGATAATCTGGCAATGTTTCTTGAAGAGAAAGGGATACAAACAGCAATTCATTATCCAAAATTTCTTCCATTCGTTACCGCTTATTCAGGTATGAACAATAATAAAGATGATTTTCCGGTATCATGGAAATTTCAGAATCGAACCTTGTCCCTTCCAATGTATCCGGAAATGATGAGTGAACAGGTCGAAGTCGTATGTAAAGCGATTCAATCATATTATGATTGTTAAATTTCTTTACCAGGGGTGATACTATAAATACAATAACTTGTAACCGGTGTATTCTGGATAATACATTTCCGGATATATTCTTTGATGAAGAAGGGATATGTTCATACTGTCGGAAATACGAGAGTATGAACTTGAAATACTCAAGTAATGATGAAAAATCATCCATATTACCTAGTTTGATTCAGAAAGTGAAGAATGATGGAAGAAGTAAAGAGTACGATTCAATAATTGGCCTTAGTGGAGGACGTGACAGTACATACTGCCTGTATCTCCTTAAAGAATGGGGTCTCAATCCTCTCGCAGTTCATTTTGATAATAATATGGATTCAAAAATTGCTGTTCAGAATATTAAAAATGCTTGCAGAAAGCTGGATGTAGATCTCCACACATTTGTAGTTGATTGGGAGGAGTATAAGGATTTACAGATGGCATTTTTTAAAGCTTCAATCCCTGCTATAGATGCACCACTCGATCATGCAATTATTTCCACTCTTTTTCAATATGCATATGATAATAAAATCTCATATATCATTAGCGGAGGTTATTTCAGGGGGGAGGGCCCGATACCACGAGAATGGTCATGTATAGATGCAGATTTTATCAGAGATGTATATAAAAAGCATGGTAAACTTTCACTTAAAAAATATCCAATAAGATCGTTTTTTCAGCAATTGCAATATCGTTTAAACGGCCTTACTACAATTCATCCCCTGAATTACCTGAACTTTGCCTATCGTGATGCAATGCAATTGATGGAGAGAGAACTAAATTGGCAATGGTATGGTGGACACCACTTCGAATCAATATTTACCAGGTGGGCTTTTGGATACTACCTCCCAACTAAATTTGGAATCGATAAGAGAGGGACGGATTTCTCTGCATTAATCCGATCGGGTCAGATGACAAAAGATGAAGCGATGGCAAAAATGAATGATGTTTTCTACTCAGCTGATCAGGAGAAAGATGATCGACGATATATAATGAATAAACTTGAAATATCTGATTCAATGATGGATGATATACTTTCAGCGCCACCACGTAAAAACTCGGATTATGCTCATAGTTCACAGTACATCCGCATCATCCGCAATCTTATCGGACCGAAACAAATTTGATTTATGATTCTTGTTCTAGATTACGGACTTGGGAATGTACATTCTATTGCAGCAAAGTTCGTTCAAATGGGAGAAGAAGTTCAGATATCATCATCGATAGAATCCATTGAAGCTGCAGATCGGATTATTCTTCCAGGAGTGGGAAATTTTGGCACCGGGGCTAAAAATCTGTCAAATCTTGAGATCTGTGGTTTACTGAGGAGGCGTATCATACATGAAAAGGTGCCAATTCTTGGAATATGTCTTGGTATGCATTTACTGACACAAAGAAGTGAGGAGGGAAACGGAGACGGACTAGGCCTCATTGAAGGAGAAACAAAACGATTTAGATTTGAAAATAACATTCTCCCTCTTCCCCATATGGGTTGGAATGAAGTTCGCATTAGAAATAATTCTCCTCTCTTCGACTCGATTCCAGACAACAGCAGATTTTATTTCGTTCATTCGTTTCATCCAATATGTGTCGTATGTTCTGATGTAATCGCGACAACGAATTACGGATATGATTTTTCATCTGTCATAGGGCGGGATCTCGTGTGGGGTGTTCAGTTCCATCCGGAAAAAAGTCATAAACAGGGAAAGCAACTCATGAAAAATTTTGCAAGGCTCTGATTTGATGCTCCAAAAGCGTGTAATCCCATGTCTGCTTTTAAAGGATGGTCTTTTTGTCAAGACAATCCAGTTCAAGAACCCAAATCATATCAGCGAACCTATTTACGCCATTAAAATTTTTAATGACTATGAAGTAGATGAGCTGATGATTCTTGATATCATGGCATCCCGAACAGATACATCCAATATTCCATTAGATCTCATCTCTAAGATTTCTGATGAAAGTTGGATGCCAATTACCTACGGGGGAGGAGTTCGCTCACTTGAGGATATGCATCAGTTGTTTCGGTCGGGTGTTGAAAAGGTCTGTATTTCCTCTTATGCAATTAAATATCCGGATTTTATTACAAATGCTGCACGAGAATTCGGATCTCAGAGTATTGTAGTCTCAATTGATGTCAGAAGACGGGTGAATGGTTCGTACAACGTCTGGACTCATGGAGGGACTGAAGAGACCAATTTAGAGCCATTACAATGTGCAGAAATAATTGCAGAAGCAGGAGCAGGCGAGATCATCATCCACTCTATTGATAATGATGGGATGATGTCGGGATATGATATTAATCTGATTCGAAAGATCACTGATCGGGTCAGAATACCGGTTATAGGTCTCGGGGGTGCCGGAAGTTATGATGATATTAAAAAGGTTATACATGATGGAGGTGCTTCAGCAGCAGCGGCAGGAAGCATATTTGTATATTTCGGGAGAAAAAAGGCAGTTTTAATTAATTATCCGGATCGGGAAGAAATAAACATGATATTAAGCGGTACTTGATTTCCTTTTTTAGTACTATCAATTTTTTAGTTGCGATATTTATTACAGTTCACGTGAAAGTTTTTCTACAATTAAATTCTCGAATTATCACTGATTACAATGTTAATTTTTGTGCCCGTACCCAAAGATACCCGGGCTTACCTTTTTCATATGACAGATTGCCATGAAAGAATGCTTCATATCCTTCATCTTTTCGTTGATTTGTTATCCTGTAGGATTCCACATTAAGTTTATTTAATAAATATTGATGAATAGATTCTTCGTCAAGTTTTTGAGGTTCAGTTGGTGTTGGAAGTTCATCCAGATTAAAACTTCCGATAAATTCTCCTCCGGGCTTTAATATTCTGATAATCTCACTACACATATTTGGAAAAGAATCGACATGATCAAGGGCATTTAAAGTAAATAGTACATCAACAAAATTTGAAGGGAGGGGTATTACATCTTCAGTAGATTTAAGATATATCATATTATGAGAAATAATATTATCCTTAAATTCATCAGCGTACTTATCTGCAAGCACATCTATCCCTATTCGTAAACTTGGTGATGTAGTCCAAACCAAACTCCCCCTTGGACCACAGCCAAAATCAGCTACTATTTTTCCTCTTAAAAAGGTATCGTCAGGTTCCTGGGCAATCCCTAACATCAGTCGCTGATAATGAGAATTTTTAAAAACGCCACTATCAATATTAAGTCTGTTCCTCCAAAATGCCATTTCAGATGATTTTTTATCTATCAATTTATTTCTTATAAAACGTAGAATCTCTTTTAATGGTTTAGGCATTTTTCGGATTAATGATACTCGATCACACATTTTTATCCTTAACTGTTTAAATATTATAATTAATGAGTATATTTTTAATTTTGTTACATTTACATTGATGACTCTCATACTCTACGAAAAACTGTAAATTATTGACATTTCAATCATTAATATCACTTATAATAAGCACAGATATATAAAAAATAAAAAATACATCGCACAAAAGAGATCATTATAAAATGATGGATAAATTTTACTGGTTATTCTCCTTTAATGTAAGATGGCATGAAATTCCTGCTTCTTTAAACAAATTGTTTAATGCAATATTAGAATCGACAAAATTGACATTCAGTATTTTTTTCAAATCTTCAAAATCCGAAATCGGGTGCTCAATAGAACTAATTAATTCCTCTGAAGAATCTGCATAAGAAAAATTTCCGGATTGAATGAATTTATACATATTAACGAATCCCACATTGTGAATTATTGTCGTAGGTTTTTCAAAAGCGGCTGCTTCAAAACTTACTGTTGACATATAACTAACATGGTGATCTACCTTTTCCAGAAGTGGATAAAGGGGGTAAGTGTTCGTTTTTTCTATTTCCACATTAACAATACCATTACTAGAGAAAAAATTCAAAAAGTCATAGAGATTTGATTTAAGAAGTGGATGAAGACGAATGAGCCACATCCATCGGCCAGAAGTTTTTTTTATTGCATCAAGCAGATGTGGAAGAATCGGAGGGTTTGTATAATCTACTGTTACGAGGATAATTTTTTCATATGATGATAGTTCATTGAAAAAGAGATTGCATTCCGGATTAAAATGATTAAAATTACTATTTATCCATTTATACATCCAGAAATGCCCTCCGATTATTACTTTGTGTTTGGAACAGTCTGACGGTATCCATTCCCTATGGACACGTGCAAAATATTCAGACCATACCCAAAAGAACTGTGGTAATAGGTCGTAGCCCTCTTTTGGAGTTTTTGACCAGAATGAATACATGTAATGTATCTTCCCCTGACAACCATGCTGGACATCAACAGTCAGGATATTCATCTTTCTTGCTGCCAGAATGGCCCCCATCCATGCTACGTTATAGTATGTTGACATAAATACAATTTTAGGTTTTATCTGATGAAATGCATGACAGAAAAATCTACTATAGGTCAATAATGATGTTATCTTGTCAACAATAACCTCTTTTTCAAGACGAACAAGGCCATTAGTTTCTTGAGATATTACCTGATTAAGAATATCTATATTGATGGATTTCCAGGTTTTTACTTTGAAATATTTTTTTAGAATAATGAACTGAATGGGATAACCTTTTGGATTTACACCATGAGCAGGAATATAATATGAATTCTCATTATGCCTGCCACAATCGTATAAAATTTTTTTCACTTTAATATTTGCAGGTATCTGTTGAATAAGTGGATCAAATTCAGCACTATATTTTTTGTCATTTAAAATTTCCCGATGATCACCATCCAATGTCAGAAAAAGGCAATCTGTCCGGGTACCTGAAATTTTTTTGATCCCCCTACATCTAAAAAGACACTCATGGAAAATTTTTTCCCACAGAACATAAAAACTTTTTATTTTTTTCCACAAATTTGAAGGTTTGCCTTTTGTTTTAATAACGCTCTCTGATTTCTCAGTTTTATTAAAATTAAATTTTTCCTGATTAATCAATTGTTCACGGATCTCAAGTCTAATCAGAGGCCAATAATTTACCCCAAAAATGATTAGGGAATTTGTATCATAGGCATCCTCAATACTTTTTATTATTGCAACGATTTTTTTGTCAGGAATTGTCCAGGCAGGCATAATAATTAATGTAGTGCGATAATGTCCAGAATTCGGGAAATTCCCTTACCATCAATTATTTTCTTTGCAGATTCAGACATTTTTTTTCGTAACTCAAAATTATTCAGGTATAGTTCCATAGTTTTATCCAGTTTATCCGGAGTTTCTTCAGATTTCCAAATTCCCAGATTAACTGATCCGGTCATCCTGGAATACTCATTTGCAGTTGAACTTTCATGATCAATTGAGGGGATAATTACCACGGGTAATCCGAGATATGAACATTCAAACAGTGTTCTACCGGCTGCAATTATTGCAATATCTGCATTTGCCAGAATATCAATAAAATTTTGTGGATCTTTGTATAACGTCACGTTTGAGATTCCATTACATAATTGAGCAATATCCTGATAATGTTGGAAGGCAGGACCCATTATTACATGATAGTGAAGAGAAGCCTGAAGAGGCAATTTTGAGAGAATTTTGATCGTTAATCCAGCGGGGTCCGATCCTCCCATCGAAATAACGACATTTTTAACTTCTTCTCTAATTATCGGTTTTTTAACTACCAGGTAGTCCCGAGGAAGAAGGAAATATTCAGGTCCTGAAAACAATTTCGTTTCTTTACCAACATTATCATACTGAACAAATTCAGAGACAAATGAATCATTGATTATACAGGAAGGATCACCCTTGACCAGACCCTTAATATCAAAGACAATTAGATCTATTTTATTTTTCCGGGCATATTTGGTGAAATCAGGATAGTTAAATTCTGGTAAATCAAATATTATCTTATCAGGGTTGACTCGTTCACAATATTCAAGAAGATATCTGGAGCAATCCATCCCAATAGGGATTGTAGATACCATCCATCCATTATCCTGTACATATTGTACACCATCAGAATAATCCTGCATTAAAAAGGTTATATTATATTTTTGACGAAGCTCGGTTGCCAGGTGAAGAGTTCGTTTCACATGTCCCATTGATACTCCCCACACATTCCCTCCATCAACCCGGAAAATTAGATTCTTCATAGTGATTAGCACTTCTTCTGAAAAACCAAAATGACATTTCCTGCATCTTCTTCTGACAGGGTTGATGTTTTCTCTGATTTGATAGTCTCATCAATTGCCATATAAATTGGAAGAGTGCTCGTAATTGAGGGATAATAACCACGATATTCCAGATCCATAAATAACGCAAACAATTTTCCGGTAAAAAAATGATGTTCTATGAGGTGAAAACCATATTTCTCCCCGGTTTCCTTCCACTCTTCAATAGTAAACAAATTTCTTCCAGTGGCATAATACTCATTATCTGACTTTAGCGGTATTCCTCCACGATAGGGATTTTCGGTTGTTTCTCTCCAGGTTTTATAATTAAGGGCCCATTTTTTTGAGATGAACGATCGGTAACGGACACCCGGTAAAAGATCAAACACGTATTTTGAGTACGTGTCCATCACCAGAAATCCTCCAGGCTTCAGGATTCTATATAACTCTTTAAACCAGATATCAAGAAGGGATATATGATCAATAATGTGGACCATGTATACACTTTGGAATGCATTTGAGGAGAATGGGAGAGATGAAATTGAACCACCAACATAATGATGAATAACCCGATACATCTCTCCAGATGTATTGTGGAAATTATTCATGAAATACTCACAACCAAAGGTTACATTCTTTTTGTCACGAAAAATCATGTTTGTTGTTTCACATGAGCCGCATCCAATCTCCAATGAAGGTTCAGAAATAAATGAACCCATCTTGCTAAAAGCACTAATTTCACCTCCTTTGAGCAACAGATTAAAATAATTATTCCATCCATAGTAAAGTGCTCTTTGGACGTCATTGCTATAAGGAGTCCCGGTAATCCACCTATACCAATTATGAATAAATGTCCGCGGCTTTTTAATCCAGAAGAGAACACTGATGATAAAATATAAAAATTCACTCAGAATTACATGAAAAACACTGATCCTACGATATTTAAAGGGATTTTTTTGATTGCCTGCCTTTTGTTCCAATCCAAGGAACTGATGACTCAAAGGATGAATCTCATCATGATGCATTAGTGCAGGTATATCATGGGAAATAGGAAATATTGTGTTACAATTGTTACATGTTATCCGGTTCAAATGACCATCATATTGTAATTTTTGTTCAATGTGACAGACAGGACATCTCAGATAAGTATCACAGATCTCCTGGGAAAGATTAATCGTCATTTAATAATCCTGTTTAATATAGATCGTCAATAAAAATTGGATCCATTTTGTTAACTTTTTTATTCAAAACGCGGTTTTTCATCAAATCCCAATCAGTCACATTGCAATTATGATGCGAAGGAGCATAGAATAAAACATGGTTTTCTGTGAGCACTGTTCCCTGTTCTAACGGTCCAGAGGCATAAATTCCACGACGTTTGAATTTCCGGGGTTCTTTTTCTTCCGGTGCAGGAATTTTTCTTCCATGACCCATCGCAGACTCAATACCACGAATATTTTGAATAAATGTTTTCAATTCAGAGGGATCCATTGAACACCGTTGATCCGGGCCTGGCAGGTTCTTATCAATTGTGAAATGTTTTTCAATCACATTTGCTCCGAGAGCAACTGCTGCTAATGGAATATGGATTCCCTCTGTATGATCAGAAAAACCAACAGGACAATCCAGCACTCTCTTCAATGTCTGAATAACCCGCAAATTACATGAATGATCGGCAGCAGGATAACACGAAACACAATGAAGAACAATATATTGGGTGTTTCCCACTTCTTCAACCCATCTGACTGCCTGTAGTACTTCTTCCATGGTACTCATACCTGATGAAAGGATGATGGGCTTCTGCAATTTCGCAACTGCCTGAATCAGATCTTTATAATTAAAATCCATGGCAGCAATTTTAATTAACGAGGGATTCTGTTGAGCAATGAAATTCAGACTGGCAAACTCCTCCGGGGTAGAAAACAGGTTGATACCATGTTTTTTTGCAAAATCCCAAATCTCTTGTTCATTATCATGGGTAATTTCTGCGTCTATATCATAATTATATCCGGGATGGGAGGGATGAAGGAATTGATCGGTAATAAACGTCTGAATTTTCACTGCATCAGCCCCACTGCTCCATGCAGCAGCGATCATGTCTTTTGCAAGTGAAACATTCCCATTATGGTTTATTCCAATTTCTGCAATTATATATGCTGGATATCCATCTCCAACATGTCTTCCATTAATTGTTATGGCATTCATAATCATCGATAGATATTAAAATAAATGGGTGTTTCGGAACAAAAAGGGATACGTAATTTTTTTTCGATGATTATACTGTTTATGTACAATATCAATGATAACATGGTGAAAACATTCTATACCACCAGCATTTGAATCTAATTCATGAGATCCAATTGAATCTGATAAGTCATGGTATGTATAACTAAAACCATCAGGTAATAATGTCAGCATGTGTTCATATAGAAAATCTATACCATTTATTATTGGACTTCGTGTTAAAATGTAGGCACGACCACTTTTTTTTAATAAATGAGGAATTTTATGAATAATTTCAATGGTGATACCAAGCCCATAAGGTTCACCACCATCTGAATCCAAAGGACCAGACACGACTTTTGGAAAATGGATAAATGGAGGATTGGCTACAACAAGATCAAATAAATTATTGTTACATTCCTGAAATGATTTGTTGAAGAATTCACAATTTACTATCTCATGTAATTCAGCATTCATTTGAGCGAGATTGATAGAGGCAGGATTAAGATCAACGCCACAGATCCTAGTACAGTACCTGCTCATGACTAATGAGAGGATTCCTACTCCGCAACAAATATCTAATCCATTTTGCCCCCGAAATTTTCTTTTATCTAACTGATCCCTAATAAAATCAGCAAAAAAAAGAGAATCATAACTAAGATATGTAAATGCTGAGTCATTTCGGTCAAACCTTGAAGTAATTAGTAAGAAATCACGATACGGAACAATCCGGTACAAAAATCGAATCGAATTATTTCCTTCGACCTTTATCAGGCCTGACGTGATAGATTTTTCCAACCAATTTTTTCCTATAAAATTTATTTTTTGTGTTTCTACAACTTCGTTTAGAAACAGTATTTTACGAAGTAACCCTAATTCGCGATTAAATATAAATTTCAGGTATATATGTGGAAATAGGGATATTGAAAAGAGGTTACTCCGGCCGAAAATAAAATTGAAAATAATTTGGATTTCATTAATAAATGTAGATGTCTGAAAAGGATACTTTCTCAGTGGAAATTTAATAATGTTTTTATATTTTGTTTTATGAAGACAGTCGGATAATTCAGATACCTGATTTTTTATATTCATTCGTTTAATATAATGATTTATCCTTAAAACACTTAGTTAGACATTACTGAAATCGTTCGTCTTTTAATATTTTAGGATCAAATCAAAGATTTTTCAGGTAACGATACCATTTTCTCAAAATTTCATCTGAATATTGAGTCAGATTAACGCTAATTTCATTCTGTAGTTTTAGATTTTCAATGTAATCTATTTCGTCATCAATAATGGATTTTTTAACAGCATATTCGTAGAAAGTGGTTCTTGGATAAAGAGTCATAAAGAAAACTTGATAATTACTTTTAAACCCATTTCGAATTAAAAATTGTTTTGTCAATTCTATGGTTTCAGGATTCTCGCTGATACTTCCAACAATAAAGGTTGCATTGTATTGAATTCCATAATCCTTGAGCCATTTCAGTATCCTTTCCACCTTTTCCAGTTGAATATTTTTATTTAGTTCCTTTAAAATCTGAGGACTTCCTGACTCAATACCCATACTGATTCCAGAAAGGCCAGCATCTTTTAACATTTCAAGTAACTCTTCTGTTAAATGCTGAATGGAAGCCTGGAACCGAAATTTTATATGCAAAGGTTTAACTTTCAAACAAAATTCTTCAATCCATTTTTTATTTGTAGTAAAATTATCATCTTCAAATGATACTTTTTCAAGACCGTATTTCGTTTTTATCATACGGATATCTGCAATTACATCATCCACATTTCTATACCTGACATTATGGCCTGATATATGATAACAGTAATTACATCGATATGGACAACCTTTCGAGCAATACATTTCAAAAGAGAGTCCCGATTCAATATAATATTTTATATATTTATCCATTGGAAAGAGATCATATGCTGGAGAAGGAGTTTTTGATATATCCGGAGGATTTAAGGGAGGTGTAAGAAAAATTGTCCCATTATTATTGTACTTTATTCCTTTTACTTGCGCTAGATTCCCTTTTTTTAATAATGAGTCTATGAGAGGGAGAATAATTTCATCACCTTCTCCAATTACATAAATATCAGCATTTATCCGTTTTAATATCTCATCAGGGGCAGTAGTTGCTAGTCCTCCACCCACAATAATATAGGATTCAGGCCACTTTTTTTTGAGGAGATCACAATAATACCGGACTCGTTTATAGGTTGTGATCATACCGGTTAGTAATATTATTTCTGGTCTTGGAATGCAATTAAGAGACTCACTAGGGTTATCAGTTCTGTTCGCATCAAAATCAATGACACTTATGTCATATCCGGCATGTTTAACAATTGAAACGATCGTTGCAATTCCAAGTGGAAAAGACAGACGATATTCATCATTCCATTGTGGATTAATTGCAAGAATCATTGCAATCCTTTATTATGAGGATTCACTTTTTCCCCTTCTGGTTTATCTCCCAGTTGTTCAGTTGAAGGACGATGACATTTTTTACAGCATGGTATGGATAAACGTTTACCATTCAATTGGGCATTTCGAAAATCCTCCATCTCTTTACCAAGCCATACCTCTTTAATAGTTTGCTTATTTAAATCCCCAATTTTTGTATGGAGGTTCCAGTCAGAAATACAGAGGGGAATTTCCCCATTCCAGGTAACGGTTATTCGTTGCCAGGGATATTGACAGATGAAATCGCCATCTTGCGGCACTTCCCTAAGTGAATAATCATTTTCAGGATCAAAATTAATTTTGTCTGTAATGTCTTTAAAATGAGAGTAGAAGGCTATTGGATCTTCTTTGATATATGTCCAGATCGCCTGAATTTTTAAACGGGGATATCCTCCACCAATACGGTTTTTTAACTCATAAAATTTTTTTATCTTACTGGTTATTTCCCTGAATGTTGAAGGGTTCCTGAGTTTGTTGTAGTGCTCTTCAAGTCCATCTACAGATATCGTAAGATAATCAAGTCCTGCGTTTATAAGGCCTTCAGCAATATCCCCTTCCAGGAGGCGACCGTTAGAAATGAATGACACCTCTTTAATGCCCTTCTTTTTTGCATATTCGACCATTTCAACGATCCGGGGATTGAGTGTTGATTCTCCTCTCCAACTTAATCGGATTGAATAAAGGTCATTTTCCACACACTCATCAATTCCTTTTTTGTAGAGATTAAAATCCATATCCCCGTAATTTTTTTGCTCTATATGAGGGCGAAAACACATGGGGCAATTCAGGTTACACCTAAAACTCGCCTCAAAATCGACATGAAGGGGAAAAGGAGAGACATAATGCCATTTTGGATAACTAAACCATTGATATCGGTTGACACAATAATCTTTAAAATATCGCCTCTGTTCCTCCCATGATCGTTCTCTTTCATACGAATCAAGTGAAAATTGATGGTGATTTATTTTCATTTCCTGGTCTTTATTTTTCATATGACATCAGTTTAAGCAACATAACATTTTTTTTCGGATTCATGCTCAAAATTGGTCAGAATATTTATCAGATCGATAAAATTGAAATTAAATGGCAAACCACCACAGTTGAAAAGTTTTGAGATTCTTAAATAGTCCTCTTTTGTATCAATTGAAAGTTTAAATCGGGAATAATCATGCCCCATGTTATGGTTAAAATACCGAATTCGGTACTTATCATCTCTTCTTAAAAAAAAATAATTTATATGTTCTCTCTCATCAATAGAAGTGGCATTTTTTGCGGCTTCTTCAAGAATTTGAGAATTAAAAATTTCTGTATCAAGACCTTCGGGGAAATTAGTATATTGGCGGTTACTCAGATAATCGATGAAATGTAAATTATCAATATAATACCTAACCATCTCATCAATGACCCCGGGAACAATTAAAGGGCAATCTGCAGTGATCCGAACAACAATATCGAGTGAAAAATTTTTTGCGGCATTATAATACCGATCCAGGCAATCGGACTCACTACCTCGAAAATACAAATAGTTATTATTTTCCAGATATTGACTTAATGTATCATCTTTTGAATTTTCAGATGTTGCTACAATTATTTTATCCACCATGCAACATTCAGAAAGTCGTTTAAGGATATATCCTAGAATACCACATCCATTTGTTAAATCCATAAGTACTTTTCCAGGTAATCTGGTTGAACCCATCCTGGCTTGAACAATTACCCCAATACAAGGTTTAGACATTTTTTTCCTTGAAAAAATTATACAATATTAATAACGCTTGAATACTTCTTCAGCGATTGGCCCTTTTAATAATGATGCTGTTGTCTTGTTATTGATTGATTTATCAATTAATTTGAACACTTCTGAAGCCATATCCAGAGAAAACTGAATATCTTTCTTTGTATGTGAATATGAGATAAAATGTCCATATCCCAGAAACACTCCGCGGGCAAATGATTCCTGCCTGAATAAAGTCTGGATCAGTTTACCGGACACCTGATCGGTATCATTAAAAACCAAAAAAGTCTTGTGAGGAAGACCTTCGCAGCTCCCTGAAATTTGAGTTTCATTAATTAGTGCTCCAAGACCCCTTTGCAATTCCTTACCAAGTTTATGAAGATGCCCGGTTACATTTTCATCCGAAATTATATTGAGAGTCTCAATTGCTGCAGTTATGGCTAACAGATCTCCACCATATGTTGAGGATATAAATACTTTATCTTCTACTTCATCTAGGATTTCTTTTTTCCCAACAAGCGCTGAAATAGGATATCCATTCCCCATTGCTTTCCCAAATGCACTGATATCCGGAGTTACGGAAAAATATTCCTGAGCACCTCCGGGGCTTAAACGAAATCCTGTGATGATCTCATCAAAAATTAATAGTGCACCATGCTCTTTCGCAACTTTCGCGACCTTCTTAAGAAACTGTTTTTTGGGAGCATACATCCCGACCGGTTCAAGGATTATTGCTGCTATCTGATCAGGAAAACGCTCAATAATATTTAAAAGTGAATCAATATCATTGTAAGAGAATTCATGTATGAGAGATTGTGATGTTGTTTCTACCCCGACATTTCTGGTAGTTCTGCACACAGTCCAATCATGCCATCCATGGTATCCACAGACAGCTACATGTTCCCTTTGAGTATACGCCCGGGCTATCCTCACCGCTGCAGACATAGCTTCAGATCCACTCTTCAGAAATTTGACTTTTTGAGCAGATGGGATCATTGCACAGAGTAATTCAGCTAATTCAATTTCTTTGGGACTAGACAGACTAAATAATGAGCCATTCTTCATCTGCTTTTTAACTGCCCGATCCACCCTTGGATAGGCATGTCCTAACACTATCGGACCTAGAGCGAGAGGATAATCGATATACCGGTTACCATCACAATCCCAGAAATATGCCCCTTTAGCCTTCTCAACAAAGATCGGACATGCCCCAAAAGCAATATGCAATGGTGACTTGGAAAGTGTCTGAACACCATTGAGAATCACCTGAGGTGCTTTTTTCCACAATGCCATCGACTTTTTATATCGTTTTTCTGGTGAAATCATGATTCTTTTTCTTCGTAAAAGGTTTTTTCTTTTTTCAGCCAATCAGTTAAATCACCGATTGAAACCCAGACAACGCAATCTTTACATACATCGTATTTGTGGTATTTTTTTTCAATCTGTGATCTTCGTGCATCCTTGATTTTCGACCCATTCCATATTTCATGGAGAGACTGAGAATTTGCATCTCCGACATTTATTTCCGTATCCCAGTCTACAGAGCAAACAGTTACTTCACCATTCCAACACACAACCAAGGAATACCACATAATAAGACATGGATATCGAACATCAGATGACTCATCGGTGACTTTTAAATCGGGAATTGCACCGCTCCAGTTGTGAACTCCCGTAATCTGAACAAGATCGGCGATATTCTCCCACTTATTATAGAATTCTTCGATCTCCCCGGGTTGGATCTCGTCAAACTCCATCATCTTAACTCTTAAAAACGGCTTATCCAGTCCCCTCTGATTACGGATTTTTAAAAATAATTTGACATTATTTTCCACCTCACCTAACCGGTTAAATCCTTTATGTTTAGAATATGTTTCAGAACGGGCTGCATCTATACTGACCGTAATATCATCAAGGCCGGAGTCTAAAATTTCTTCTATAGTTTCTTTATTCCAGCAAAGAGCATTGGTATTCAGGTGTATTGTTTTAGCGACCTTTTTTTCCTTTGCATAACGAATCATATCAAGAAATCGTGGGTGTAAAAATGATTCGCCATCTTTGTGGAAATTTAACATGATAAGGGGATCATACCTTGCAGCCTCGTTTATTATTTTGGTGTACAACTCCCAGCTCATATCTCCAATCCCTTTTTTGGCTTTCATCCGTGGGCAGTATACACATCGTAAGTTGCATCGGTTTGTGGGTTCGATATTTAAAATATTAGGAAATTTGTTATTAACTACCTTCATTATTGTCGGTTGGTTAAGACAAGTTAACGTACCCTGTACAAAATCCTCATGTAATGTCCGATAATGATCTGGGTTTGGACCTCGCCCCATTGAATCACTCCATTTTCAGATACATTTCGGTTTTACTACCCGGAACTTCCCAATATATAACTCATGAATACCAGTTCCAAAAAAAGTTCTTATCGCTTCTTTTGGTGTACAGACGACAGGTTCATCATTATCATTGAATGACGTATTCAAAACAAGAGGTATACCGGTTATTTTCCTGAATTCATTGATTAAATTCCAGTAAAGCTCATTCGTTTCCTTAGTAACGGTTTGTAACCTTCCAGTCCCATCATTGTGAACAACAGCAGGGATGAGAGATTTCATACTCTCACGCACCGGATATACCATCTGCATGAAATTACTATCTGATGCTGATTCAAAGAACTCATACTGGAATTCTTTTAAAACTGATGGTGCAAAAGGACGGAACCACTCCCGATGTTTTATTAGCAGATTGATCTTTTCTTTCATATGTGGATCTCGTGGATCTGCAATCAGGGATCGATTTCCTAACGCCCTCTGACCTGACTCCATACGTCCCTGAAACCAGGCGATAACTTTACCTTCGGATATTGCTTTGGCAGCAGTTCGCTCAGGATGATCTATGTATTCATAATCGATCAAGGCATCATCAAGTGCATTCCGAATTTCTTCGTCAGAAAATCCAGGGCCCCAATAATCATGATCCATGACAAAATTGCGTTTATTTTGAAGAATATGATTCCAATAATAGAAACATGCACCGATCGAGGTTCCGGCATCATCGGCACTTGGCTGAACCCAGACATTCGAAAACGGTGATTCAAGCAATATACGCCCGTTCATTTTACTATTCATGGCAACACCTCCAGAAAGGCATATTGTATCCAATCCGGTTATTTCGGCAAGGTAATTGCACATTTCAAGTACTACATCTTCTACACGTTTCTGAAAACTTGCAGCAATATCCATATGCCGTTGATCAATTTCCTGATGTGAATATCGCTCATTACCAAATACCTCAATAAACTGGTCTGAATATCGTCTCGGACTCCAGAAATAAAATGTAAAGAAGTCAAGATTAAATCTCAGTTCACCACGATTTTTATCGAAATGGATAATCTCAGCAAATTTATCATAATAGGTCTGATTACCATAAGCAGCGAGCCCCATCACTTTCCATTCATCACTATTTGCGCGAAATCCCAGGAATTGGGTGATAGCTGCATATACCTGACCCATCGAATGTGGGAATTGTGTTTTTCCAAGAGATTTCAACTGGTTTTTTTCTCCGATAAAAAACTGATGAGTGATATCATCCCCATATGCATCGATGGTAAGAATGGCTGCTTTCTCATATGGTGATGTAAAAAAAGAACCTGCTGCATGGGCGTGGTGGTGGGGAATGAAATGGATATTTATATTACTATCATTTAATCCCAGAGTCTCATGTATAAACCTGATTTTTTTATTGTTTTTATCACCACCGATATGCCTCAGGAGATTATTCGGAATATAATGAAGGAAATCTTTGTGATATCGGATTGCTGCTGCAGATTCCTGGGGTTCTATCTCATGACCCGGATTCCATGCAAAGACGATATGATCAATATCAGTCAGACTAATCCCTGCATATCGGAGACAATAATCAACTGCCTGCTGAGGATAAGCATCCGAAAATTTTATCCTGTCAAATCGTTCTTCCCGAACTGCTGCAAGTAATTTCCCATCTTTTATTAATGCTGCAGCTGAATTGGAATCATTTAATCCCAGAATGTACATAAGATTTGCTCTCCTTTTTTCACGGATTTGTAGCCAGATTCATAATAATCCTCAGACTTTCAGGTCCTTTATTAAACAGCAAATCAAGGGTAGACAGACCCGGTATGAACTCATCACATAACTGCTTATAATAAGAACATTGATAGTCGATGTATTCAATAATAATTCCTTTTTTAGCAAATTCTTCTTCTTGAAGATAGTCTCTTCCTGAAGGCCCGCATAAATAAACATCTGCTTTATTTAGCAGACAGATTTGTAAAATCAAATCAGAACCCTTGTATGAAGACACATTCATATTCGAGGAAAATTTCATCGGAGTATGTATCCCAAGATGTTTTCGGAAAAAATTGATAAACATCATATTTAATGAGATTAATTTTGTGTACTCAATATCATATATTAAAGCGTTCAATTCATCGAAGTAATCATTGAAAAAGGGAGCTTTACCATAGTAATGAATTAATGTTTTTATGAATTTTCTTTTCCATTCTTTCGTTTCATCAATTTCTACGTTATTTATTGCCTGAACATGTTGGTCTTTGCCTTTTACAGGTACTGTAAGAAACTGAATATCCCCTCCAGGAGTAATCAATCGGTTCCTGTTCTCGAAATAACGTTTTTTAAATTGAACATGGTCAAAAACTACATACTCATCAGCCAGAGCCATTTTATTAAAAAAACCCATCCATGGCATAAATTCCGGTTGATGAATAGCTATTTTCATTACTTGTTATCTCCAGATCATCTTGACCATCTGAAAAGTCTCAGCATAATCAACGCCAATCTTAGCCCCGGCTGCTGAATTTTGTTTTATTACAAAGTCAATCCACGAGTAATTTACAGCTTTCATTTCTGATTCAAAAACCGCAATTAATTCCTTTTTCTGCTCAATACAATCAGATATATCCACATAATATTTATCTTCGGCTCCATTATCCATAATGTACCAGTTACTCCGATACAAGAAAACCGAATCACATTTTCTGGCAGCTCTTATTGCCACATACCCGACTGCTGCATGATCACTATGATTATCTGATGAACGATGAACATAGATTCTATCAGGCTTAATACGATTAATAACCTCATCCAGTTCAAGGACCAATTTTTCATTCGGTACCAGAACCAGAGGTTCTTTTTCAAGACACAAAAATTGGGCTTTTAAAATCGATGCACTCCTTTTACCCTCCTCCAGAGCAGTCTCTTTATGGCGGACCAGATTTTTATTGGTACTGGTGTATCCAGAGTGTGTTACAACTGTTATGTAGATCTCATCCCCTGCATTCCTATGACGGAGTAATGTACCCCCACAACCCAGTTCTACATCATCAGCATGTGCACCAATTGCTAATACTTTCATATTTTTCCTTCATTTGAAATATTAATCGCTTCCCACGTGATTTCCGGAGCAACAGGATAGTCATAGTAAGATCGGTTATCCGGAGGATTCATCATTGCTCGCCTGGATTCCACATCCATAATCTCAAATGAGATTGCATTAAAACGTTCATCAATGTATGGTCCAATGAATATATATAGAGAATATTTTCCAGGAGGTAACAATTTTTCAGGCATTTTAAACCGAATCTCATATGTTCCTGAAGACAAACTGGAAAGGAGCGGTTTCTTAATATCATCATCAGTCACCCGCATGATCCCCTCTCCCCTGGAATTTTCAATGATAAAGCCAATATAAGCAATAGGGATTAATTCATTTACGAGGATTTGCATTCGAATTTCAAAATGTTCCTGGTAATAAATGACCCGGGATAACTGTTCTCGCGAATTAAAAACAGAGATCTGAATAAATTGTGCTTTTGCATTACTTCGCAGAATAAAGCATACCAAACCATCTATTTTATGTACTACCTCTTGGGTTGATATGGATTGTGTATAATAATCAACCGCCTTACCAGTCGGGCCATTAAAAACTATCTGGCCTTTATTTAGTACAATACATGAATCAGTCAACCGGTTTATCGCAGATAGATTATGACTTACAAATAAGACAGTTCTTCCTGCCTTTGCCACTTCTTCCATTTTTCCCAAACATTTTTTCTGAAATTCCCCATCTCCAACTGCTAGCACCTCATCAACGACAAGAATCTCAGGATCCATATGTGCTGCAACGGCAAACCCAAGCCTTACCGCCATACCACTTGAATAGCGCTTTACCGGTGTATCCAAAAAATTTTCAATGCCTGAAAATTTCACGATCTCATCAAATTTTTCATCAACTTCCCGTCGGGTCATTCCAAGAACTGAACCATTAAAATAAATATTCTCCCGGCCGGTTAATTCAGGGTGGAATCCAGTACCTACCTCAAGTAAACTTCCAACCCGGCCATTCAATTCAATTTCACCGGAAGAGGGAAAAGTAATTCCTGAAAGAATTTTAAGCAGCGTGGATTTTCCTGCTCCATTCGGACCTATAATTCCAACAACTTCACCCGGATATACATCAAATGAAATATCGTGGAGAGCATTAAACGATTTCTTATTATTCTTACTGGATGACAACAAAAAACCAGGATGCATCAATGCATCGGTGACTGACTCCGAGAATCTTTTGTACTTTTCTCTTTTCCTTCCTATTTGGTAGGTTTTCGTAAGGTTTCTAACAGAGATAATAGGTTTTTTATTATTCATATGAGATCTGCAAAATAATATTCAGTTTTTTTCAGATAGACAACTCCAAGGACGAAAACCAGAATACTGATCCCAATTGCTACAATAAATCCGTTCAAATCGGGCGCCATATGACCAAGAAGAACCGACCGATGGAGATCTAGGAGCCCCGTCATTGGATTAAGATACAACAGCCATTGAAGATTATCAGGAACCATACTTACCGGATAAATAACCGGTGAAGCAAACATCGCCAATTGGATAAAAAAAGGAAGTGCAAACTGGACATCCCGGTATTTCACACAGACAGATGAGAGGATACACCCAAGACCTATTGCAAAGAGGATTGTACCCCCGAGAATTACTGGGAGTAAAAGGATACCGACTGAAGGAGCAAATCCATATATGACCATCAAGGCAAAAAGAACCAGAAGTGAAATAAAGTAATCAAGTAATCCGGATATCACCGGTGCTGCAGGGAAAAAAATTCTTGGAAAATAGACCTTTGATAGCATTTGAGCATTGTCCACCATACTAGTTGAAGCGTGACTCAAGGCATTGCTAAAGAATATCCAGAGGATCAATCCAGTAAAGGAGAAAAGAGGATAAGGAACCCCATCAGAAGGCATTTTTGCCAGTCTCCCAAAGAGAAGTGTAAAAATTATCATCGTAAACAGGGGTTGAAGAACTGCCCATCCCGCACCCATAGCTGTCTGTTTATACCGGATTTTCACCTCTCTCCATGCCAGATAAAAAAGAAGTTCACGATACGCCCAAAGTTCCGGTACGTTAATATTAATCCCTTTCCCAGGAGGGCGTATAAACCGGTGATGGGGATGATCATTCATGATGACTTATATACGGATACAAAGAATATAAGGATGTACATATTTTTCGCGTTAAGTATGAAATGGGATCTGGTAGTTCATAATCGCTTATTCACCAATTAATAGATATATCATGTTCTATTATATGGTATACCAAATCATTAATCGAAATCGACAAACTCCATTCTGTGTACAAATAAGATATCATATATAACAGTTCTATCTACAATCCATTGATACTAAATAATAGGCTAAAAACTTTGGTAAAATGAATCCAGGACTAATACCATGTTCCATTATTCTCTTCCTGCATGTCAAAAAGCATTGCAAATAATATAAACTGGACACCAAGGGCAAATAATATAACCGAGACAACAGCTGGAACAAATATCTCATTCTTTAACAGGAATTTGAAATACATTGCATAGATTCCAAATAGGAAACCTAAAAAACTAAAGAAAAATCCAAAGAGATAAAAGAAAACCAGTGGGTGAAAACTGAGCAATACATATTTTGTTTTAAGTCTCCAAAAAAAGGCATTGAATAGCAGCCATGACAAACGGACAATGTAAGAAGAATACTTTATCTTTGACCTTTCAATCCCATACCTTGCCGGGTGGGGGACATTCCGGACCCGAAAACCAAATGTATTCAGCCACACCAGTAGATCATTACAATATCCATATCGTGGATAGATTGCATCTAGAGTAATCGTCTCAAGAGCCCTGCGGGAAATAGCCGTATACCCATTCTGGGGATCCATAAGTTGCCAATATCCAGATGCAATCTTCGTAAGCAGAGTTAATACTGAATTCCCCACAAATCTCCATTTTGACATTCCCTGGCGAAATTTCTCATTTATAAGCCGGTTTCCAACTGAATAATCAACCTCACCTTTAACAACCGGATCAAGAAGTTCTGGAAGAAAGGTAGGATCCATTTGGTTATCCCCTGCCATCACAGTCACTATATCCATCCCGTCTTCTAGTGCCTGCTTATACCCGGAGACTATTGCTCCCCCGACTCCTTTATTGAGAGAATGATGAATCGGTATAATCTTCGAGTCCTTCTGAGCATATGCATCTATCAATATTCCGGTTCTATCAGGAGATGCATCATCTACTGCATAAACCCGATCCACAAAATCAGGGATTGAAAATAATGTTCGCTCAATAAGTACTTCTTCTTTATATGCCGGAACAACAACGGCGATTTTTTTTTCTTGATACATCCCCAGTTCATCCCACCAATATTGTACTGGTTGATCTGACATAAAATATCAGCATAAAATTTTCAGAACCGGGATAAATTGTGGACTAAATATTCCTTAATATACCGGTTGAGGAACAGAAAGAAAAATCAATCAAATAGTAGATTAATATCTTGAAACAAACGATAATACCAGAATTATTTTTCCTTAAACGTAACCATATTATTTTTTGGGCAAATACTATGCAGAATTACGGAACCAATAATCTTGGAAAAAATATCACTCTCTTCAATCCAGTCTTTCTAGGCTTTCCGGCCAGGTATCACCTGGGATTAGATGTATTTACCGGATGTACAATCGGAGATAATGCTGTAATCCGCCCGGGAACAACCATATATGCAGATGTAACTATAGGTGAATCGTTTTCATCCGGGCATAATGTGATGATCCGGGAAAAGACAATTCTCGGGAATCAGGTTTCAATCGGAACAGGATCAATCATCGAAGGATATACAACCATTGGAGATCGGGTGAACCTCCAGAGTCTTGTATATATCCCAACTCATACAACTATAAAAGACGATGTCTTTATCGGACCGAACACAGTCCTGACAAATGACAAGTACCCACCAAGTAGAAATGCCATAATGGAAGGTCCTATCATATATGACAGAGCGCGAATCGGGGCAAATGTTACCATCCTTCCAGGTGTGACAATTGAAGAAGATGCCCTTGTTGCAGCAGGATCAGTAGTAACCAAAGACGTTCCTGCAGGTATGCTTGCAATTGGTTCTCCAGCACGCCACAAACCTCTTCCAAAGGAAACTGCACGATGATTCCAATTGCCAAACCTTCAGTCGGGGAAGATGAAGCGATCGCAGCAGCAGAGGTAATCAGATCGGGGATGCTTGCCAGTGGGCAGGAAGTCACAAAATTTGAGACTGCATTCTCCAGATTTATTGGATCAAATCATTCTATTGCAACCAGTTCTGGAACTTCTGCCCTTCATACAGCACTTTTATCTGCGGGAATCAATGCAGGCGATGAAGTAATCCTGCCAGCTTTCACTTTTATAGCAACAGCAACCTCGATCAGCATGTGCAATGCATCACCAGTTATCGCCGATGTTGATGATACCTTTTATTGCATTAATCCCGAATCGGTACTTGAACAGATAACCCCAAAAACACGTGCGATAATTCCAGTGCATCTTTTTGGTCAGTCATGTGATCTTGAACCACTCCGTCAGATCTGTGAAGACCACTGCCTTACTCTGATAGAAGATTGTGCCCAGGCACATGGTGCCAGGTATCACGGTAATACTGTCGGAACATTTGGAATGGCAGGTTGTTTTTCATTTTATCCTACAAAAAATATGACGACAGGAGAAGGAGGGATGATCACAGCGCATGATGAGGCATTTGCACGACGCGCAAGACTGTTAATCAACCACGGGCAGGAAATTAAGTACACCCATATTATGATTGGGTATAATTACCGGTTAACTAATATCGGTGCTGCAATTGGGAGAATACAATTAAAAAAACTCCCTGATCTCAACAAAATGAGGACAGAAAACGCAGAATTCTATCAGACTCATATCAACCGTGCTGGCATTATCTGCCCGACAATAAGACCGGGATGTGAACATGTCTTCCATCAGTATGCAATCCGCATACTTCCTGAGTGCGACCTCTCCCGGGATGATCTGATTCAGGCACTTTCAAGAGCAGGGATTGGTACTGCAATTCATTACCCGACACCAGTACATAAACAACCGGTTTATCAAGGGAGAATAAAAGGAGATGAAGCACCGGTATCTACCCGGCTTGCTAATGAAATTCTGAGTATTCCAGTCTGGCCTGGACTCTCAACTGAAGAGTTATCATACATATGCCAGACAATTAACGAGGCTGAATAAATGGATGTAGGAGTAATCGGAACCGGACAGATGGGAAAAAACCACGTCAGGGTGTATTCTGAACTCAAAGAAGTTGGAGATGTATATGTATATGACCTGCAAAAAGACGCTACAAATCAGGTATCCAAGGATTATGGCGCCTTTGCTGCATCAAATATCAGAGAACTTATCCATGAAGTAGATGCAGTCAGTGTTTGCGTTCCAACACCATACCATTTCAACACAGTATGGGAACTCCTAAAAGAGGATAACCATATTCTCATCGAAAAACCACTCTGTCAGAGAGCAGAAGAGGCCAAGAAACTTATTGAACTCATTTCAAGGGATATAATCATTGGAGTTGGCCACATAGAGAGGTTTAATCCAATCGTTTCAGAAATAAAAAATATGATCAAGGATCCCCTTTTTGTCGAGTTAAAACGTCACAATCCTGCATCCAACAGATTATCAGGAACAAGTAATATCGTTGAAGACCTCATGATACATGATATTGATATCATTCTTCATTCTCTTTTTTCAGGAACACCTTTGATTCATGCAATGGGCACTGAAGATGTCGCTTCAGTCCAGATGAGATATAATCAATCAATAATACAGGTTTCAGCAAGTCGAAAATCATCAAAAAAGATTAGGATGATTCACATAGAACAGGAAGATATGACCATAGAAGGGGATTTTATGACACAGGAGGTATATGTGTATCGAAAGCCCGGGAAATATAATGTAGAAAATGAACGGTACGTGCAGGAGAATATTGTTGAAAAAGTACAGGTTGCAAAAAAAGAACCTCTCCGGGAAGAACTACAAACATTTCTCTCCTGTATAAAAACGAGTACTCCCTTTCCGGTCACCCCGATACAGGCACTTGAGAATATAGAAATGTGTGAAATTATCACAAACCAGATGAAACAATGATTGATCACCTTCAGAAGATCATCCAGCAGCGGGGTCCGATTCAAACAATCGGAGTGATAGGAATGGGGTATGTTGGGATTCCTGCAGCTCTGCTTTTTGCACATGTCCCTTCAGTCAAGATGGTATATGGTCTGCAACGAAATTCATTAAGTTCAGGGTATAAAATATCCATGCTCAATGCCGGAGAACTTCCCCTGAAGGGAGAAGAGCCGAACCTTCCCGGGCTGCTCAAAGAAGTAATTGCCTTAAAGAAATTCAGATGTACCGATGATTTTTCCATTATCCGTTCATGCGATGCTGTAACGATTGCAATTCAGACACCATTTTTAAACCCGCTGGATTTAATTCCTGATTTTTCGGCACTTGAAGAAGGTATCAGACAGGTTGGTCGCTACCTGACCAAAGGGATTCTTATTGTGCTTGAGTCTACGATCACCCCGGGAACCACAATTGGTATTGCACGAAAAATTCTTGAGGAAAAATCAGGACTGGTTGCAGGAAAAGATTTCGCACTCGCTCATGCTCCGGAACGGGTGATGGTTGGAAGATTAATCCAGAACATCCAGGAACATGATAGGATCGTTGGGGGAATCGATGAGATTAGTACTAGCAGGGCCTGTGAACTCTATTCAATGGTGCTAACTAAAGGGAAAGTAATCCAGATGACCGCCACTGCAGCAGAGGTTACAAAAACAGCCGAGAATACACTGCGTGATCTCCAGATAGCTGCAGCAAACCAGTTGGCACTCTATTGCGAAGCAATGGGGGTGAACTTTTACGATGTCAGGGCCGGTGTTGACTCACTCAAAGGGGATGGAATAACCCGGGCAATCCTCTGGCCAGGAGCAGGAGTCGGTGGGCACTGTCTGACGAAGGATACATATCATCTGGAACGGGGAGTGCAGGCATCAGGGATAGAACCACTGGATTTTCCATCTGGTACTGATTCACTCTTTGTTACTGCCCGTAAAATCAATGACTTTATGCCTGATCATATGTTCCACCTGCTCAAAGACGGGCTGAAACGGATTCATAAGGAGATAAGAGGGAGTCGTGTTGCTTTATTGGGATGGGCATTTCTTGCCAATACTGATGATGCCAGAAATTCCCCATCAGAACTCTTTTACAAGCGATGTCTTGAGGTAGGTGCGGAGGTCAGAGTTCATGATCCCTGGGTAAAGGGCACATTAATTTCATCATCGCTTGAAGAAGTGCTGACTGGAGCTGATGCTGTCGTAATCTTTACCGGACATCGGGAATACCTGTCATTGAATTCTCAGGAGATCAGGAAAGTGATGAAAAAAGAATGTCCAATAATAATAGATGGGCGAAATATTGTAGATCCTGACCAGTATATTAATTTAGGTTTTATTTACAAAGGAATTGGGAGAGGAGACAAAAATAACCACCAGGTAATCACGTGTCCATTACAATAAGAAGATGTAATGAGGAACAGAAAATTTTGTACTTATCTTTCTCAATCGCTTATTTTTGTCCTATTACTTGTCAGGAACCCTGATCATTGAGAGCTGGGAACGAGGAAACTTTCAGTCAGTTCATCAGAATTTGAATAACCTTTTTTTCACAAATTGTTTATACCATCTGGTTCTCTCGAAGAATAGACTTTTTTCTCCGAATACCCTTCAAAAAACCAAATTTCCTTAAACAATAATCAAAAATGGTAAGCCCGAATTTACAAAAACGGGAGATAATCAGGACAAACGGTGCCATTCTTTTCAGAGAGGTAATGAAAAGAGAAACTTGCCAGAGCCATCACACCTAACAAAATCAGGTTAAGATGATAAAAACTATAGATACAAAATTGAGAAATATCCCAAATATGAGAAACCCCAAGTATTCATACAAAAGGACGCTATTGCAGGATCTGGCACTAATACGATAAACACATCACCCTGATCTTAACACTTCCTTACACCCCGTTATAAAAACGATATTCGGAGGTTTTTTTGCAAACTATTGTGAATACAGCCTTATTATTAAGAGGTGATATCCAACAAATCGGGATAGATCATATATACCTTATTTTTTAAAATAGAGCCAGGATATTGGACATTCCAGGTGTGAGAAAATTAGTTTCCTTCTTTAAGCGGTAAGCGAGTGTATAACAACAAAATCATCGTACAGATAAAAACCCACATAGATCAGGCTTCTTGAGATATGACGTTGGGATAACCACTCAATACACTTATACCAATGATGAGTTAAGTCTATATACCCGGATTTTTATCTTATCATATCAGAGATTGAACAAATGAAACAGATCTTAAAAAAAATATCTCTTCTTTTCTTTATCACAATGATTCTAGGATGCTTCGCGGACCCAGTTCCATCTCCACAATACATAACTAATAATTCCAGTTCAGTATCGACCGCAGAGATCTCTTCACATAATGAACAGGTAATAATTCAATCAAATTATCGTCAAAATGATCAACTATCAACAAATAATCAGACACAACTAGTATATTCTCTAACCTATAATAGAACGTACGCTCCTGATCATGTACTTGTGCAGTATAAAAAAGATAGCATTTCTTCAATGGGGAGAGAACCACAGGTTGCTGCGACTCTTAATACAAATATCCAGGCAACTGTTCTCGCTGATGAGAGTACCCTTGGCCTGTCTGGTATCCAGCTTGTAAAGATACCAAACGACACAACGGTTGATACAGCCATCCAATATTATTCGAATAATTCAAATGTGGAATATGCTCAACCGGACTATATTTATCAAGCCTTTGATGCTTCAGAAGCGATGCCAGTTACTTTAGTTACTGATAACTTTTCGAACTACCGGAGTCAGAGGAGGGATTCGGGGTTTATGTCATCAAATAATTCTCCACCACCATTGTCGTCCCAGATGATGATTGTTGTGCTGGGAAATAATTCAACCTCTTCAGCAAGTTGGCCAAATGATCCCTACTATAGTTATCAATGGGATATGCCAAAAATGGCTGCTCCTGATGCCTGGGCAGTTTCTACCGGTTCATCAAGTGTGACAGTGGCGGTTGTTGACACCGGTGTTGATTATACTCATCCCGATCTTGCCGCGAACTGTGTTTCAGGGTATGATTTTGTAAATAATGATGCTAATCCAATGGATGATAACGGGCATGGCACCCATTGTGCAGGAACGATTGCTGCAATTGGAAATAACGGAGTAGGAATAGCCGGAGTCACGTGGAATTCAAAGATTATGCCCCTTAAATTTCTTAATTCAGGGGGTAGTGGATACACCAGTGATGCATTAAGTGCATTTGCCTGGGGGTATTCTCGAGGGGTTAGAATATTTTCGAATTCCTGGGGAGGCTACGGAACGGATACAGCGCTCCAATCTGCGATAAATACGTATTCTGATGCAATATTTTTGTGTGCAGCAGGAAATGACGGGGTGAACATTGACAGTTACACTTTTTCACCAGCCGGCCTTTCTTGTGCAAATATTATTTCAGTGGCAATGACAGATTCAAGTGATAATCTAGTCTCATGGTCAAACTATGGGCCCACAACAGTAGATGTAGCTGCTCCGGGATTGAGTATCTATAGTACGATTCCCGGGAGTTATGGATATAAATCCGGGACCTCAATGGCGACGCCCCATGTTGCGGGGTTGGCAGCATTGGTTAAAGCGGTTAATTCCGGGTACACGGTGGCCCAAACCAAGTTGGCAATAATGAACGGAGTTGATACGAAGTCCGGGCTCTCCGGGAAGTGTGTAACAGGAGGACGGGTGAATGCAAATCAGACAGTCCGGATGGCAATTGCTTTGCAGGCAAGGTTTTATGGAGTTCCAGAAACTCAAATTTTTCCATTGATTGTGCATTTTTATGATGCTTCTTTAGGTAATCCCACATCATGGCTCTGGAACTTTGGGGATGGAAATACTTCAGGTCAACAGAATCCGGTTCACACCTTTAGCAATGTTGGTACATACCCGGTTACACTTACGGTCCAGAGGTAAAACCCGATAAAGCTAAAATCGGCAAGACCGAATATGAAATTCAATAAATGAGGGTTTTGGAGAGAGAAGACTAAAAATCAGAGAGAAATCCGTTTTTTACTCTATTTGTGGATGTTTCACAAACCACAAATTCCATTACTTGTTCTCACTGTGCTAATATTTCTTCAAACCAGTCATCAGAATCACTGGTTGAAACATTATCAATAAATAAAGAGGCGGAGGGGATACTAGTTGAATACCATGACAAAGAGGTAAATTTAAGTTGGATTGCAGGGCATATCTCTCTATCTAATCTTACTCCCGAAGTATGTGATCATCACTTTGGGGTTGTTCCTCCACATAGTATACAGGAGATCCAGAAACGTGCTCTTCTGGAAATTTCTGCGGAATCACTCCCTTCTTCATTCACCAGGCCATCAAATAATGGGAACTGGACCACCCCAATTCAAGAGCAGAGTAACTGTGGATCATGCTAGGTATTGGCGGAGACTGCGGTTTTTGAACCATACTGGAAACGATTATATCAGGATTCAAGTTAAAGTCAAAATTTTGCAGAACAGTATCTGTCAGTTGAATTGTCCAGTCAGAAGGATACAGCGATGGGTGGGTACTTCTTGATTACTTTATCAGTGCTACCGGGAGCTCTGGAGGGGTTGGGACCAAAGTTGAGACTTCCTATCCATGTACCGGAACAGATTCTTAATTTAAGTATCTTGGTTCTGATGCCCACATAAGGCTTCAACAGGTTCAATCTGGAATAATGTTGGAAATTCATATTCAATCAATTCCAACCAAAGAACAGATTAAATTTGCCATATATATCAATGGACCCATCTTTGTTGGGCTGGGAGTTTGGAGTTCATTTGATGTGTACATAGGTGGGATTTATTCAAGTTCATACACCGGAAACGTTAATCACGCGGTTGAACTCGTGGGCGTGGGGCAAATAATGGGAATACATCCCGGATATGTAAAAACTCATGAGGAACCAGCTGAGGTGAAAAAGGGTAGTTTAGAATATACGCGGAATCTAATCATATCGGATATGGGGCTGCATAAATGATAAATCCACCAACATATACGCTTACGATGTCATCCATAACCCCTTCAAACGCTATGCGAAGATCCGTGGTTCAGATTACCAATCTAACAAGACCATTTTTTTTGTTCAGGGCTAAAATTAACCTGACCCAAAAAGAATATTCCAAGTTCCGGCACAAAATGTGGCGGTACCATCATCTTCACTTATCAACCGGTTCCTTAAATCTTGCCGGGGTCTCATCTGGAGTCTGGAATGTCTCGGGTGCGAATTTCAATGGATGATGGGAAATCATGATTATGGGATTACCATGACTCCTAATATTACTACGAACCTTTATAGCATTCCGGGAACGATATTCAAACCTTTGAGGGTTAATTTTTATGATGCCTCAGATAAAAGCCTTTCGAGTTGGGCATGGAATTTTGGCGAGGGATCGTCCAATGCAACTCATTCATGCAGTATAGTCAGCGATTATACACTAAAATTCGCCATAAGGAATGGAAATTAATATGATTGGAAAATTCCAAGGTTTTGTATTAATTTGTATATTTATCGGAGTAGTTATAGGATGCAATCTTTCTGTACATGCTGATAATACCGTTTCAGGAGATATCAATATAAAGGATACGAGTTCTGCGACCGGAACAGTGACGGTAGCCAGTGGAGCACCGGCTTTTCTGTCCGGGTGGAATTATCGGAAGTTGCATGCTATTGGTGGGAGTCCAGATGGGGATTTAACCAACTATCCTATCCGCCTCCAGATCTATCGCGATGGGATAACTACCCAGTCAGGGAACGTGATTCAGGTGGGTACAAATGTTACCTCTGATTACCGAGATATCAGATTTACAGACGTTATTGGGAATATACTGCCATACTGGATAGAATCAGTAAATTCAACTGCTGCTGCAGTCTGGGTAAAATTGCCAACCCTGCCAAAAGGGGGTGCCCAGTTGTATGTGTACTATGGCAACTCAACAGCCAGTTCAGTATCGAGCGGAGGTTCAGTATTTACCCTCTTTGATGATTTTAATTCAGTCAATTCTAACTGGACACAGAGTGGGGGTG